>NZ_BAAJYS010000367.1:0-3257 GCF_057543315.1 Acidovorax sp. KPB24-07 | reverse complement strand
CCGCCGCGCTGCCGGCCTCGCCCGCATCACCGCGCCCCGAACCATCCCCTTCCCCGTCGCCCACCGGCCCCTCGGCGGCCGCTGCCGCTACCGCCGCAGCCCTGCCTGGAGCGCCGGGCTTCATGCTGAACATGCCGATCGACGTGCGCAACATGTCGCTCGCGCTGCTGGCCCTGTTCGCCACCGTCGCACTGCTGCACTGGGCCAGCGCCGTGTTCATTCCCCTCATGCTGAGCGTGCTGCTCACCACCGCGCTGCACCCGGCGGTCACCGCCCTGCACCGCTGGCACATCCCGCGCTGGCTCGGGGCCGGGGTGCTGCTGATGGGCATCGTCGGCAGCCTGGGCGGCGCGGCCTGGTCGCTCAGCGACGGCGCGGCCGAGCTGGTGGATTCGGTGCCCGTGGCCGCGCGCAAGGTGCGCGATGCCATGCGCCAGCGCGTGGGCGGACCCAGCCCGCTGGACACCATGCAGAAGGCCGCCACGCAGATCGAGCAGGCCGCCACCGAAAGCATTCCGCCGCAGACGCGCCGCGGCGTGCAGCGCGTGGTGATCGAGCGCGCGCCCTTCAACATCCGCGACTATGTGTGGAGCGGCACCATGGGCCTGGCGTCTGCCGCCGGCCAGCTCACCGTGGTGATCTTCCTGACCTTCTTCGCGCTCGCATCGGGCAACCTGTTCCGGCGCAAGCTCATGCGCATCGCCGGCCACAGCCTGGAGCGGCGCAAGGTGACCATGGCGGTGCTGGACGACATCACCGGCCAGATCCAGCGCTACCTGCTGGTGCAGCTGCTCACCAGCGTGCTGGTGGGCGTGGCCACCGGCGCGGTGTACGCCCTGCTCGGGCTGGAAAACCCCGCCGTCTGGGGCGTGGTGGCCGGGGTGCTCAACCTCGCGCCCTACATCGGCTCGGTGGTGGTGACGGGCGCCTCGGCGCTGGTCGCCTTCCTGCAGTTCGGCACCGTGGACATGGCGCTGGCCATCGGCGGCGCATCGCTGGTCATCCACACCCTGGTGGGCAATCTGCTCACCCCCTGGCTCACCAGCAAGACCAGCCGCATGAGCCCCGTGGCTGTGTTCGTCAGCGTGCTGGTGTGGGGCTGGCTGTGGGGGCTGTGGGGCCTGCTGCTGGGCATTCCGGTGATGATGGCCGTGAAGGCGATCTGCGACCGGGTGGAGGATCTGCGGGCGGTGGGGGAACTGCTGGGGGATTGAAGGGAAGGAAGGTCTGACGCGCCCGGCCAAGGCCCAAGCACCGCAGCCGGGCGGGGCCCGTCTTCGATCAGGCCATTCGCCTGTCGCCGGGGTTGCGTCCGCCCGCCTGAATCTCCATGATGGGGGCGCCGGTGTGCATGGCGCCATCGGCACATCCACGCATCGCTCGGACCCATCGATCGATGCCTTCCCCCGCAGGCGTGTCGCACGCCAGCCTACAGGAGCAAAAAACCATGCCCATCGAACTCTGGCTCGCCTTCGTCGCGGCCTCGGCCGTGATGCTGGTCATCCCCGGCCCGACCATCCTCACCGTGATCAGCTACTCGATGTCGCATGGCCGCCGCGCGAACGTGCCGCTGGTGCTGGCCGTGGCGCTGGGCGATTCGACCGCGCTTGTGGTGTCGCTGCTGGGCCTGGGCGCGCTGCTGGAAACCTCCGCCTTCTGGTTCACCGCGGTGAAGTGGGTCGGCGGGCTGTACCTGCTGTATCTGGGCATCCGCCTGCTGCGTGCCGGAATCTCCGCCACCGAAATCGCTGCACCCGCCGCTCCGGCATCCCGCTGGCGCCTGTTCCTGAACACCTACCTGGTGACCGCGTTGAACCCGAAGGGCATCGTTTTCTTCGTGGCCTTCCTGCCCCAGTTCCTCAGCCCCGCCGCCAGCGCGACGCAGCAAATGGGAATACTGGGCGTCACCTTCGTGGTGCTGGCCGCCACCAATGCGACGCTGTATGCCGTGTTCGCTGGCAGCGCGCGCAAGCTGCTCGCATCGCCACGGGCACAGCGGCGCTTCCATGTCGCGGGCGGCTCGCTGCTGGCGACAGCGGGGGTCTGGGCGTTGACGGCGCGGCGGCCTGGGTGAGGTAAGAGCGTAGCCATCAAGGCCTCGCGGCGCAGGCCGGGGGCAAAGAGGCGTCGGTGCATTCAGGCGGGATGTTTTCAAATACCACGTCATTGCCGACATGGACGGCATGGTTGGGGGGACTCAACCACCAGTGGATTTCCCCGCCCGGTTCGAGGTCGACCACCTTGCTCTCACCCAGCAAAGTCTTGGGCCACACGCGATAAAGGCGGACGACGTAGGGCATCCTGAAATCATAGTGAACGATGCGCTGCAAGATGGAAGCCTGATGGAACTCCATCCGGTAAACATCCTTGGGGCTGTTGTAGCTGTGGGAAAACGTGGGCGTGCCTACATACCAGCCCAGAAAAATCAACGCGTTCAGCGCCAGGCACCAAACGATGCAGGGGACTTTTTTAAAGGAAAACAACCTCATCACCACTCCAACATGATCGGGAAAGGGAGCCGCATCCGGTGGACATCGGACAGAACCATGAAATCTCCACCACGGCCATTTTTTGCACGCCATTTTCTGAAGTCCTCGTTTTGCACCCAGTAGGCGTGCTCAAGAACCCGGGCCTTTTCCTGATTGACCCACCGCTCTGAAATCGGCACCCCGCCACCCCACTGAAGACGCTGAACACCTCGAAACCCCCAGAAGCCCAGCGGCTGAGACAGAAAAGCACGCTCGGCATCATTGAAGTCGTAGGCATCGCGCAAGTAAAAGCCCAGCTCATCAATTGCAATGGATGCTTTCCTTGCTCCTTTGGGAACGACAAGGCCAGAAACGGCAACTTTGAGGGTCGCCTCTCCCATCGCGCCATAAAAGTCATCCAAGGGATCGCTGAAACGCCCGAATTTCAGGTAGTTCACTTGGCAAACATCGTCCAGCACTTTGGCCGGCTGAGCGAGATCGCCGAATCGCCAGGGGCCTGAAACGTTCACCATGGCCTGCGCATTGACGCGCTGCTTCAGCAATTCGAATGCGCCAGGACTCGCCCACTGTGCCTGCAACTTCGACATCGCCGCTCGTACCCTCGCAAACCCCAGCGCCCATGCCATGGTGGCTGTGTTTTCATCCAATTGCGCAGGCAGCAATCGACTCAAACGCTTCGGGCCCTGGCTCAGCTTTATCTCGTCTGTCATCTCAAAAGCCGCCCCGCGAAACCACCGCTCCATCAATGCCGCCGCCACCGGCCACCCC
>NZ_BAAJYS010000366.1:0-3258 GCF_057543315.1 Acidovorax sp. KPB24-07 | reverse complement strand
GCATCAGCCTGGCGCCGGGGCACCTCTTTTCCACCGACCGGCGCTTCTCGCACTGCGTGCGCATCAACTGCGGCCACCCGGCCGCGGCGCGCTTCGACGAGGCCCTGCGCACCGTGGGCGCGCTGGCCGGCGCGCTGTGCCGGAGCGGGCCCACCGGCGCCGCCACCGATTGCTATTAAATCAATAGCAACAGAGACAATGACGACTAGGGCATCGGCACTTTTTCTTTCAAACCGCCGCCCCGCCATCCTTCCGCGTCAGGGAAGCACGGAAGACGCCCTGGCCTTGGCCATCAGCGCATCTGCATCGCGCCGCAGCAGCAGGCGCCCCGCCACCAGTGCATCGGCCGCCTGGGTAACAGCAGCCACGTAGCCGGCCTGCGTGCCGTACAGCTCTTCCAACGACGGCCGCGCATCGCCCGCCGCCAGCCGCGCGGCGCGCGTCTTGTGGAAGGGAATGAAGCTGCCGGTGAGGTTGGACAGATCGGTGATGCCCGGCGTGGCCACGTAGTTGAACTCGATGCTCGTGCCCAGCGGGGCGCGCGCTTCCACGCTCTGGATGCCGGCGCGGGCCAGGCCGGTGGACAGGTCCACCTGCGGCACCAGGATGGCGTAGTCGCGGCCCACGGCGCGCGGCGGCTGCAGCGTGGCGATGCCGGACTCGTCCTGCGGCACGTACTGCGGCCCGAAGTCCAGCAGTGAGAAGCCGTTGTAGCGCGCCAGGTAGTCGAACGCCGGGATGGCGGTCGGCGTGCCGCCCACGCTCCAGGTCAATCCCCGCATGGCCGGATACACGAGCTTCGCGGGCGGCACCAGCGTGCCGTCGGCCACCTTGGGCACCTGGCTGGCTGGCGGCTCGGTGCCGCGCACCACCCAGTCTTCCAGCGCGATGAACAGCGCGCGGAAGGTGTCGGTGAAGTGCACCACCGTGCCGGCCGGATAGACATTGCGCGTGGGCGCGTAGCTGATGCTTTCGGTGCCGCCCGTGCCGCCGTGCTGCGTGCTGGCGTAGTAGTAGATGCGCGCATTGGCGGGCTGGGCGAGGTCGCGCAGGCCGTTGGCATCCGTCAGCACCGGTGAGCCCTGCAGCTGCCAGAACTCGGTGCCCGACAGGCCCAGGAAGAACTTCGGGCAGGTGTCGGTGGCCGCGCAGCGCTTCATCACGCCGCCTTGCCGGCCGCTCACCTCGTCGCTGTAGTCCTTGTCCAGCCCGCGCGGCGCCGTCTGGCCGAAGGCCGTGTGGTCGGTGCGCAGCCCACCGCCGCCGCCCGGCACGGCGAAGCGCGTGTTGATGTGGGTCTGGCGCGCGGCCACGTGGGCGAACATGCCGTCGAACACCTTGCCGCCGCGCAGCGACTGGTTGAAGCCCAGGTGCAGGAAGGTCTTCATCGCATTGCCCGACTGCGAGGTGCCCTGCCCCAGCGTGGACTGGATGCGGCCGGCGACCGGGTTGGCCCGGCCATCGGCATCGGCCGCCGCGCTGCGGAAAAAGCTCACCGTGTCGCGCAGCGCCGCCAGGCCCACGCCCATGACCTTGGGGTCTTTCGCCACATAGACCAGCTCGTACAGGTACTGCGGATCGAAGCCGCCCTGCAGGCACACGCTGGCCGGGTTGGGCGTGCCCGGGAACGGGTTGGCGGCCGCATCGCAGGTGGCGAACTTCCACTGGCCCGAGGGCACGGGCTCGCGCGCATCGGTCTCGTTGCGTCGGCGGGTGAGCGAATAGCCGGGTTGGGTGTTGTCCAGGCTGGCGGGCTCGTACGGGATCATGGTGCCGTTGAACACGCCGCCCGGCAGCGCCATGGCAGCCACAGCGGCCGTGGGCACGAGTTCGGTGCGGTACGGGCCGGTGATGGTGCTGCCGTCCTGGTTCCGGGCCACGGGCACCGTCACGGTCAGGCGAGCGGGCGTGCTCTTGGGCACATCGCCCTGCCAGGCCGAATACAGCATCACGTAGCCCCGCTCGAAGTACACCGCATCGCCCGGCGTCGCGGCCGGGTTGGGCTGCGTGAGGATGTTGCCGCGGTTGGGCGCGTCGTAGCGCAGCACGCCGCTGGCGCGGGCCATGTCCTTGGGCTTGAGCATCACGAAGTCGGCGCTGTACTCCACCATGCCGCGCGCATTGACGGGGGCCAGTTGCAGGTCCTGGATCACCGCATTGCGCGGGTCGGCGGGATCGACCTCGCCGCGCAGGGTGCCGGTCAGTTTCTCGTAGGCGCCCACGCTGCCGTAGGTGCCCGCGACGTGCTCGGTGGCCGTGATGGACAGGCGCATCTGCGGGGCGGTGGCCGCGGGAGGGGAATCGCTGCCGCCGCAGGCGGCCAGCAGCGCCGCAGCCAGCACGGGCGCCATGGCGCGCAGCCGGGGGCGACCCAGCGGGTAAATCGCGAAGGACGGGAATGTCATGGTTTTGTCTCCGGAAGGTTCTTGGGTGTTGTCGTCGGTACAGGGCAAGGCTGCGCCCTCCCCGCCGTGCGCTGCGGCGGGGACGTGCGCGCCTTCAGGGCGCAGCCCGATGGGCCGTGAGGGGGCGAGAACCTATTCGGGCTGGATGCCCGCGGCCTTGATGACCTGGCCCCATTTCTGGGTTTCGGCGGCCTGGAACTTCGCGAGTTCGTCGGAGGTGGTGGTCCAGGCCTCGGAGCCCGCCATGTCGTAGAACGACTGGGCCGCCGCGCTCTTGGTGGCCTGCCCAAGCAGTTCGTTGAGCCGCGCCACCACGGGGGCCGGCGTGCCCGCAGGCACGTAGGCGGCGAACCAGTAGCCCATGTCGTAGCCCTTCACGCCGGCCTCTTCGATGGTGGGCACGTCGGGCAGTTGCGCACCGCGCTTTTTCGTCGAATAGCCCAGCGCGCGCAGCTTGCCGGCCTTGATCTGCGGCACGCCCGTCGAGGTGTCGGTGATCATGAGATCGATCTGCCCGCCCAGTAGGTCGGTGATGGCCAGGGGGTTGCTCTTGTAGGGCACGTGCAGGATGTCCACGCCGGCCAGTTGCTTGAGCATCTCCCCCGCGACGCGGCTGGACGAACTGCCGCTGCCAAAGCTGAGCTTGCCCGGGCTCTTCTTGGCCGCCGCGATCAGCTCGCCTACGTTCCTGTAGGGCGCCGCGGCGTTCACCACCAGCACCTGGCCGCCCTTGCCCAGGCCGGTGACCGGCACGAAATCCTTCACCGGGTCATAGGACAGCTTTTTGTACAGGTGCTCGTTGGCGGCGTGCGTGGTGTTGGTGGTGATGAGCACCGTGTAGCCGTCCGGCGCG
>NZ_BAAJYS010000365.1:0-3263 GCF_057543315.1 Acidovorax sp. KPB24-07 | reverse complement strand
TGGCCGGCATGGTGATCGCCACCGCCACGCTGCACGCCGCCGGCATCGCTCTGGGCCATGCCGTGGTGGCGCGCCACCGCTGGCTGGCCGTGGTGGCGGGCGCCTCGACCGCGCTGCTGGGCGCCACGCTGCTCGTGCGCATGGCCTGAGCGGCCCAACGCATCGACCACTGCACCATCCCACCGCGAGCCCACCCCATGATCCCCGGCGAACTCCTCATCGACGACGGCGAGCACGCGCTCAACACCGGCCGCCGCACCCTCACCCTGGTGGTGCGCAACACCGCCGACCGGCCGATCCAGGTCGGCTCGCACTACCACTTCGCCGAGACCAACGGCGCGCTCGGCTTCGACCGCGACGCCGCGCGCGGCATGCGGCTGAACATCGCCAGCGGCACGGCCGTGCGCTTCGAGCCCGGCCAGCAGCGCACCGTGGAGCTGGTGGACTACGCGGGCGACCGCACGGTGTACGGCTTTCGGGGCCTCACGCAGGGGCCGCTGGGCGAGCCGCCGGCCCCGGCCGCCGCCTGAACACCGACCCCATCCCTTTTCGAACCGCCCGAGAGCTGGAGAGCATTCCCATGGCCACTGTGTCCAAACGCGCCTATGCCGAGATGTTCGGCCCCACCGTCGGAGACCGCGTGCGCCTGGCCGACACCGGGCTCATCGCCGAGGTGGAGCAGGACTACACGCTGCGCGCCGGCGCCTATGGCGAAGAGGTCAAGTTCGGCGGCGGCAAGACCATCCGCGACGGCATGGCGCAGGGCCAGCGCACGCGCGACGGCCAGGGCACCGGCCCCACGGCCGGGGGCGCCATGGACACGGTGCTGACCAACGCGCTCATCCTGGACCACTGGGGCATCGTCAAGGCCGACATCGGCCTGAAGGGCGGGCGCATCGCCGCCATCGGCAAGGCCGGCAACCCCGACACGCAGCCCGGCGTGGACATCGTCATCGGCCCCGGCACCGAGATCATCAGCTGCGAGGGCAACATCGTCACCGCGGGCGGCATCGACAGCCACATCCACTTCATCTGCCCGCAGCAGATCGAAGAGGCCCTGGCCTCGGGCGTGACCACCATGCTGGGCGGCGGCACCGGCCCGGCCACCGGCACGCTGGCCACCACCTGCACCTCGGGCCCCTGGAACATCGAGCGCATGCTGCAGGCGGCCGACGCCTTTCCCATGAACCTCGGCTTTCTGGGCAAGGGCAACGCCAGCCTGCCCGACGCGCTGCACGAGCAGATCGACGCGGGCGTGATCGGCCTCAAGCTGCACGAGGACTGGGGCACCACGCCCGCGGCCATCAGCAACTGCCTGGACGTGGCCGACGCCACCGACACGCAGGTCGCCATCCACTCCGACACGCTCAACGAGAGCGGCTTCGTCGAGAACACCATCGCCGCCGTGGCGGGCCGCGGCATCTGCGCCTTCCACACCGAAGGCGCGGGCGGCGGGCATGCGCCCGACATCCTGCGCGTGGTGGGCGAGGCCAACTTTCTGCCGTCTTCCACCAACCCCACCATGCCCTACACGGTGAACACGCTGGACGAGCATGTGGACATGCTCATGGTGTGCCACCACCTGGACGCCTCCATCGCCGAAGACCTGGCCTTCGCGGAGAGCCGCATCCGCAAGGAAACCATCGCGGCCGAAGACGTGCTGCACGACCTGGGCGCCATCAGCATGATGAGCAGCGACAGCCAGGCCATGGGCCGCGTGGGCGAGGTCATCCTGCGCACCTGGCAGACGGCCCACAAGATGAAGGCCCAGCGCGGCACGCTGGACGGCGACACCGCGCGCAACGACAACACGCGCATCAAGCGCTACGTGGCCAAGTACACCATCAACCCCGCCATCGCCCACGGCATCAGCCACGAGGTGGGCAGCCTGGAGGTGGGCAAGTGGGCCGACATCGTGATCTGGAAGCCCGCCTTCTTCGGCGTCAAGCCCGCCATGATCCTGAAGGGCGGCTTTATCGCCATGGCCGCCATGGGCGACCCCAACGCCTCCATCCCCACGCCGCAGCCCGTGCACTACCGGCCCATGTTCGGCGCCTTCGGCGGTGCGCTGGCCCGCACCTCGCTCACCTTCGTGTCGCAGGCCGGGCTGGCCGCGGGCATCGGCGAGCGCTTCGGCCTGGCCAAGCAGCTCAGCGCCGTGCGCGGCGTGCGCGGCGTGCGCAAGCAGCACATGGTGCACAACCACTACACGCCGCGCATGGAGATCGACGCGCAGACCTACACCGTGCGCGCCGACGGCCAGCTGCTCACCTGCGAGCCCGCGACCGTGCTGCCCATGGCGCAGCGCTACTTTCTGTTCTGATCGCACGCATGCTTCAAGTCTCCAAACTCATCGCCCAGGGCAAGGGCCTCGCGCCCGTGCTCGTCAAGCGCGCCGCCACCCTCGAACTCGACTGGGACACGCGCCAGAAAAGCCGCTTCGCCGCCACCGACTCCACCGGGCGGGAGCTGGGCATCTTCCTGCCCCGGGGCACCGCCGTGCGCGGCGGCGACGTGCTGGTGGCCGAGGACGGCGCCCTGGTCCGCGTGATCGCCGCGCCCCAGGCGGTGCTGCGCATCACCCATTGCGCCCACCACGGCACCCCCTTCGATCTGACCCGCGCCGCCTACCACCTGGGCAACCGGCACGTGCCCATCGAACTCACGCCCACCCACCTGCAGATCGAGCCCGACCACGTGCTGGCCGACATGCTGCGCGCCATGCACCTGATCGTGAACGCGATCGATGCCCCCTTCGAGCCCGAGGGCGGCGCCTATGCGGCGGGCGGGCACCATGGGCACGGGCACCACGGCCACGACCACGACCACGGCCACGACCATGCAGCCCCTTCGCACGACGACGCCGGCCCCGCGCACGGCGATGGGCATGACCATGGGCACCGCCATGCAAGCCATGGCCACGATCACGGCGATGCGCACGCCCATGGCCACGACCATGACCATGCGAAGTGCGATCACCCGCACCACAACCCTTGATTGACGCCGGGATGACGGCCCCCGACTGCAACGCACCTCCCCCCAAAGCCCCCACGGCCCTGCCCGCCGCCAGCCTGCTGCAGCTCATCTGGCTGGCCTCGCCGGCGTTGCCGGTGGGCGGATTCTCGTACTCCGAAGGGCTGGAAGTGGCGGTGGAGCGCGCCGGCGTCACCACCGAAGCCGCCGCCGCCGAATGGCTGGCCGCGCAACTGCAGCTCACCCAGGCGCGCGGCGACATGGCCGTGCTGCAGCAGGCCCTGGCCGCC
>NZ_BAAJYS010000364.1:0-3265 GCF_057543315.1 Acidovorax sp. KPB24-07 | reverse complement strand
CGCATTTCCAGTCCAACTTCAAGCTGGGCGAGCCCCTGCGCCAGTTGGCCACCGCGGCGGACGTGCAGGCCGCCCTGGGGCAGGACCGCCAGACGGTGATCGACGCCCGCGCCCCCGCCCGCTACCGCGGCGAGGTCGAGCCGCTGGACCCCGTGGCCGGGCACATTCCCGGCGCGCTGAACCGCCCCTTCAGCGAAAACCTCGGGCCGGATGGCCGCTTCAAGCCCGCCGCGCAACTGCGCGCCGAGTTCGAGGCCCTGCTCGGCGCCCGCGCGCCCGGCATGGTGGTGCACCAGTGCGGCAGCGGGGTGAGCGCCATCCCGAATGTCCTGGCCATGGAACTGGCCGGTTTCGGAAAAACCACGCTGTTTGCCGGCAGCTGGAGCGAATGGTGCAGTGTTCCTGACCGCCCCGTGGAGCGCGGCTGACCCCTGCGGGAGGGCCGGCCGTGCAGCAGGCGGCCCCCTCTCCAGGGTGGGACAGCCGCTGCGGATTTTGTAAGGCAACTTCCTACACGGGCGGTGCGCCGACCAGACACGCTGCACATCCAAACCCCGACTTAATTTTTGATTGGGCTGAATTCACAATCCATTTCAACGGATCGCGAAACCATGCAAACCGCATGAACCCCGCCAGATCGGTTAAAGGAAAAGGATTCACCATGACCTCCGAACAACTTCTCGCTGAAATCCGCGAAGCCAACCTCACCTACCTGATGTTGGCACAGACCCTGATCCGCCAGGACAAGGCGGAAGCTGTTTTCCGTCTGGGCCTGAACGAAGACGCCGCCGACATCCTCGCCTCGCTGTCGGCCGCTCAGGTGCTCAAGCTGGCCTCCCGCAACACGCTGCTGTGCAGCTTCCGGGTGGACGACAACCTGGTGTGGAGCTTGCTCACCAACCACAACACCCCGAAGAAGGTCGGCAACGAAGCGACCAACACGCTGCACGCCAACATCCTGATGGCCAGCCGCGTGTCCGAAGTGCTCTGAGCGCAGCGCCCGCCGCCCTCACCGCCTCGCCCGCCTGCCGCCGCCCACCCTTCTTCGAAAGCCAGCCATGTCCGCACCCGTCAAGAGCGTCCTCAACGAATCCAAGCAGATCGAACGCGCCGCCATGCTGATCCAGATGGGTGCCCGCATGCAGGTACTGGAGTCGGAAACCACGCTGTCCTACGAGCGCCTGATCCGGCTGTACAAGGAGATCGCCGGCAAGTCGCCGTCCAAGGGCCAGCTGCCCTTCTCGACCGACTGGTTCCTGACCTGGCAGGAGAACATCCACAGCTCGCTGTTCCTGAACATCTACGAATACCTGTCCAAGGGCGTGGACCTGGATTCGGTGGAGCTGCTCACCAAGGCCTACCGCCTGTACAACGAGCAGGTCACCACCGCCGAGATCGAACCCCTGCTGTCCTTCACCCGCGCCTGGCGCCTGGTGAAGTTCGTGGACGCCGGCATGCTGACCCGCACCGCCTGCTCGCAGTGCAGCGGCCAGTTCGTCACCGAGCTGTACGAAAACGCCCGCAACTACACCTGCGGCCTGTGCAATCCGCCCGCCCGTGCCGGCAAGAGCAAGTCGGCCGGCGCGCTGATGCTGCACTGAGCCCCTGCACCACCAGGCTTTGAGCCAAAAAGCCTTCCAGCGCATATTCCACTAGGGCATATAGCTACAAAAACAATAGCAAATGCCCGCCGTGACTCACGCCGGGCGGGGCAGCACGTCCGCCATCTTGAGCACGGACACGCCCGTGTTGCCCCAGAAACGCTCCAGGCTGTCGGCCCGCTCGATCAGCAGCCGCTGCACCAGCGGCTCCAGCGACGTGGCGGCGGGATCGGCCACCAGCAGGTAGCGCGGCTCCACGGTCTCGGGCACGCCGGCGGCGGTTTCGTTGACCTGCACCACCCAGTCCAGGGCGGTGAGCGCCTCCAGCACGGGTTCCAGCTGCAGCGCATCCACGCGCAGCGCCTGGCACAGCGCGCTCATGCGCAGCCCGCGGGCCGGTGTCTCGTGCGCCCGGTGCAGGGCCTGCAGCGCCTCCACCGCCAACTGGAAGGTCCAGCCCTGGCCGCTCGCCCGGCGCGCCACCCCGTTGAGCAGGCTGGGCAGGTACGCTGCCACCACCGCGCCCAGCAGCACGATCACCCAGGCCACGTAGATCCAGACCAGCAGGATCGGCAGCGTCGCGAAGGCGCCGTACAGCACCGAATACGTGGGCACCGAGGCCAGGTACAGGCCGAGCACCTTCTTGGCCACCTCGATCCCCACCGAGACGAACACGCCACCCGACCACGCATGGCGCCATTTGACCTGCGTGTTGGGCACGTAGCGGTACAGCGCCGCGGTGCCGCCGGCCAGCAGCAGGAATTCGATGGAATCGAACAGCAGCCGCGCGCTATCGGGCAGCGCGTCGTGCAGGCCGCGCGAGGCCGAGGACGCCACCGAGGTGGTGAGCGCCAGGCTGGCCGCCAGCACCAGGGGCCCCAGCGTGATGACGGCCCAGTAGATCAGCACGCGCTGGCCCAGGGGCCGCAGCCGGCGCACGCGCCAGATGTTATTGAGGGTGCGGTCGATGGTCAGGACCAGCGCCAGCGCCGTGCCCAGCAAAATCGAAAACCCCGCCACGCCCAGGCCGCTGGCCTTGGCCGCGAACTGCGTGAGGTAGCCCAGCACCTGGCGCGAGATGCTGTCCGGCACCAGGCTGTCCACCAGCCAGCGCTGCAGCCCCGTCTGCAGGGTGCCGAAGATGGGAAAGGCGGTGAACACGGCCAGCGCCACGGTGAAGAAAGGCACCAGCGCCAGCAGCGTGGTGAAGGTCAGGCTGCTGGCGGTGAGGCCCAGGCGGTCCTCGCGAAAGCGCTCGCGCAGGGTATGCGCCGTGGTGCGCCAGGGAAAGTGCGACAGATCGGCCAGGACGGCTTCGAAGCGCTGCGCGAGTGGGGCTAAAGGCATGGCCGATATGATGCCACCCCGATGGCCTCTTCCCCCCTCTCTCCCGGCGCGCACCGCGCCGCATCCGGCACTGGCGCCCCGGCCGCCCCCGACGTGGCGGCCACCCGGTGGCTCGCCGTGGGCAGCCTGCTCGGCCTGATCGTGCTCAGCCTGGCCTGGGAGCTGTGGCTCAGCCCGCTGCGGCCCGGCGGCTCTTGGCTGGCGCTCAAGGCGCTGCCGCTGGCGTTCCCGCTGGCCGGGCTGCTCAAGCACCGCATGTACACCTACCGCTGGGTGAGCCTGGTGGTGTGGCTGTATTTCACCGAAGGCGTGGTGCG
>NZ_BAAJYS010000363.1:0-3292 GCF_057543315.1 Acidovorax sp. KPB24-07 | reverse complement strand
GGCCTGCGTCGGCGCCGGCGCCACGTCGCTCACGGCCGCCTCGGGCACGGCCTCGAACAGCTTGCCGATGTCCAGCACCCGCAGCGTGCCCAGCCCGGGCACCAGGGCCAGGCCCTTGAGCAGCGGATCGCCGGGGGTGGGCGCCCGGTCGGGTTCGGCCAGATCGACCAGTTGCCGGCAGGTGTCCGCCGTGAGGCCGACCCACTGCCCCTGGCTTTCCAGCACGGCCACCCAGGGGCGCAGCGCGGCACCGGCGCGGGCCGGATCGGCGGCCACGTCCACCAGCGGCAGCTTGCGGCCCCGCAGCGTGCTGATGGCCACCGTGAGGTGGCCGGGGGGCATGTTCAGTTCGACGTGCGGCACGGGCACCACCGTGTGGATGGCGCTGGCCGGCACGGCCCACAGGTCGTCGCCCACGGCGAAGACCGCATGCCGTTCGGTGGGGACCTGGTCCGGGGCGCGTGCCGCAGGCGCCGGGTCCTTTGGCGCTGCAACGTCCTCGCACCAGACTTGGCACAGGGCCATCAGGCGGTCGACCTCGAGCACCGACAGGATCGGCGCGCCGGCCGAGGCGGGCACGACCGACTGGAACCATTCCTCCTGGCCGCCGTCGTGGTGCACGCGCACGATGGCCTGCGGATCGACGGGCTTCACGCCCAGGACCTCGTCCACCCGCAACCCGATCCGCGCCGGCCCCGCGTGCAGCACCAGCACCCGCTGTAGAGCGCCGCCCACAGGCGAGGCCTGGATGGGCAGCCAGCGCTCCAGCGACACCACCGGCACCGCCCGGCCGTCCAGGTCGATCATGCCGGTCAGGGCGCCCTGGCGGCGGGGAAGGGCCGCCAGGCCCTGCGGCGGGATGGCAAGCGCGCGCTCCACATGCACCGCCGCGATGGCGATGTGGCAGTCGCCCACGCGCACCCGCACATGCGCCTGGGCGGGGGCAGGGGCTTGGGCGTCGGCCGCCGCTGGCGTGGAGGGGCTGCCCGGCTCGGTCATGCGCCCGTGCGTCCGGAACTGGCGCCTTGCAGCTTGTCCAGCAGCACGACGACGTCCTGGGTGGACGTTTCCTGGGCCAGCATGGCGTTGCGGATCTCGCCGATGGACTGGCTGGTGCTGTCCACCGCGGCCAGGATGCGGCTGAAGGCCGCGCCCACTTCCTCGGACAGGCGCCCGCCTTCGGCCACGCGGGCCACGCTGCTGCCCACGAGCTTGGAGATTTCCTGCGCGGCGAGCGCCGACTTTTCCGCCAGCTTGCGCACCTCGTCGGCCACCACGGAAAAGCCGATGCCGTGCGGCCCGGCGCGCGCGCCTCGATGGCGGCATTGAAGGCCAGCAGATGCGTCTGGCTGGAGATTTCGCCGATGGTGGCCACGATGTCGCGGATGTCGGCGGACGACTGCTCAATGGCGGCGATGGCCTCGCGCGAGCGCGCCAGCACCTGGTGGCCCTGGCCGGCCTCGCGCTGGGTCTGGGTGGCCAGGTCGGCCGAGCGCTCGGAGTTGCGCGCCACCTGCTGGATCGAGTCCGAGATGGTGCGCAGCACGGCGCCGATGTCCCGCACCTTCTGCGACACGGCGGTTTCGCGTTCGACCTGCTCGGTCACGTTGACCGCGAACTTCACCACCTTGTACACGCGGCCTTCCACGTCGAAGATGGGGTTGTAGGTGGCCTGGATCCAGATACCGGCGTCGTGCTTGCCGATGCGCCGGTAGCGCGCGCTCTGGAACTTGCCCTCGCCCAGGTCCGCCCAGAAGTCGCGGTAGGTCTGCGTCTTCACGAAATCGGGGTCGCAGAACATGCTGTGGTGCTTGCCCCGGATCTCATCGAGCGTGTAGCCCATGGTGCGCAGGAAGTTCGGGTTGGCGGTGAGGATGCGGCCATCCACGCTGAACTCGATCACCGCCTGCGACAGGCCGATGGCATCGAGCTTGCCCTTGGTCTCCGCGGCCTGGCGCGTTTCCTCGGTGATGTCGGTGGCGAACTTCACCACCTTGTAGGGCTTGCCGGAGGAGTCGAGGATGGGGTTGTACGACGCCTGGATCCACACGTCCGAGCCGTCCTTGGCCACGCGGCGGTAGCGCCCGGCATCGAATTCGCCGCGGGCCAGCCGCTCCCACAGCCGCGCGTATTCCGCCGAGCGCACCACTTCCGGGGTGCAGAACATCCGGTGGTGCTGGCCGACGACCTCGTCCTCGGTGTAGCCGAACACCTTCAGGAAATTGGGGTTGGCGTGCAGCACCTTGCCGCGCAGATCGAACTCGATCATGGCCTGCACCCGGTTCATCGCGGCGATCTTGCCCTCGAAGTCGGCCTGGGCCTGGCGCGCCTGGGTCACGTCGGTGGCCAGCTTGACCACGCCCACCGGGCGCCCGGCACTGTCGAAGATGGGGTTGTAGGAGGCCTGCAGCCACACCGGCTCGGCGTTCCTGGTCAGGCGCTGGAACACGCCTTCGACGATCTCGCCGGCGGCCAGGCGCTCCCACATGGCGCCGTAGGCCGCGCTGGCCGCCACGTCGGGCGGGCAGAAGATGCGGTGGTGCTGCCCGACGATGTCCTCGAGGGCGTAGCCCATGCGGGCCAGGAACAGGGGGTTGGCGTGCTGGACCTTGCCGGCCAGGTCGAATTCGATGGTGCATTGCACCCGTTCCAGCGCGGCCAGCAGGCCCGTGGTGCGTGCGCGTTCCAGCTCGGACGCGGCAAGGGGTTCTGTGAAGGCGTTCATGGTCGCAAGGTCCTGGTGTGCGGCATCTAGGGGTTATCGGCCACTGCAGCCCAGGCTTGAATGCCGGGCCTGCTGGAAAACCGGCGAGGCGTAATGTGATGGTTTGAAGCCGCGCCCGCCGCCGGCGTCACAATAGACCCGCACCGCGCAGGGCCTTTGGGAATCTTGACGGCCCTGTGCGCGTCGCGCAAGCCCATGCCGGCCGAAACCGGGGTTTTTTTGCCCGCCATCGCCGCCCGGCGCGGGGGCCCGGGGTGCCGCTCCCCCCGTTTCACGCCATGGTGCGGCGCAGCCAGTCGGTGAAGGCCGCGCATTCCCAGCGGTCCATGGTGCCGGTGCGCCAGCACAGGTAGTGGGCGTGCGGGCTGGGTGCCTCGCCGGGAAAGAGCCGCACCAGGGTGCCGTTTTCCAGCCAGGGCGCGCCCAGCTTGAGCCGCACCAGCGCCACGCCCATGCCGGCCGCGGCGGCGTCGCACATCAGGCCGATGTCGTTGAACTGCGAGCCCTCGGTGGGCTCGGCCCAGTCCAGGCCGCTGGCGCCGAACCAGGTGCGCCAGGGCTCCAGCG
>NZ_BAAJYS010000362.1:0-3298 GCF_057543315.1 Acidovorax sp. KPB24-07 | reverse complement strand
GGACCGCGCCATCGCCCCCCCGGCCGGGCGCCCCGCTGGGCGCACGCAAAGCCGCCGCCCGCGTCGCGACGGACTGAGTAACCGTCTTTCAAGTCAAGCGCCGTGAAGCGATTGATCCCAAGGCTTGTTGGTTTTGACCATGGCGTTGAGCCTGGTCAGGAGCTTGCGCATGCAGGCCACCAGCGCCACCTTGGGCAGCTTGCCAGCGGCTTTGAGGCGGTCGTAGAAGGCCTTGATGGCGGGGTTGTGGCGCGCAGCGGTAAGCGTTGCCATGTAGAGCACGCGACGGATCTCGAAGCGCCCGCCCTGCACGCGTCGTCGTCCCTTCGTGTTGCCGGAGTCATCGGCCATCGGGGCGACCCCAACCAAGGCCGCGATCTCGCGGCGGTTGAGCTTGCCCAACTCAGGCAGTTCAGCAATCAGGGTGGCACTGGCCACCGCTCCGATGCCGCGGGCCGAACGCAACAGCTTGTCCAACTCGGCATAGTGAGTCTGAACGTGGCCGACCATCTGGGCCTCGACATCATCGAGCTGTATACGGATCGCCTCGATCATGGCCTGGATGCTCGGGCGCACGACAGCGATGGCCAGTTGCAGCCGCTGTCGCTCGGACAGCATCATCGTCACGAGTTGGCGCCTGCGCGTGACCATCGCCGCCAACGCCTGCTGCTGCGCATCGGCCAGAGGGCGGATCAAGCTGGCCAGGTCGTCGCGGCGCGCGAGCACGGCGGCGAACTCGGCGAGCATGCGGGCGTCGATGCGGTCGGTCTTAGCCAGTCGCCCCATGGACTTGGCGAAGTCGCGCGCCTGGCGTGGGTTGACCACCGCCACCGGCAGACCCGCAGCCTGCAATGCGCAGGCCAACGCCGCTTCGTAGCCGCCAGTGGCCTCCATCACCACCAGCGCCACGCCCAGCGGCTGCAAGGCCGCCGCCAGCGCCGAGTGAGCTTCGGCCTCGTTGTCAAAACGCTGGGCATCGAGCTTGGCACCCAGCACCGCAACATCGACATGCGCCTTGGCGATGTCGATGCCCACCACCACTGAGGAAATAGACATGGTCTTCAGATCCCTTGCTTGTGAATGCGCTCTCGGACGAGCCGGCGCGCGTAACCGTTCGGGCTTCAGGAAGACCAGCACGGCGACCGTGCGCGATGTACTCAGTCACGGGCTTCAACGCCCCAGCGCATACCACGCTGCACGGACCGGTCTGGCCGCCTCATCGGCAGTCAAACTCTACCGCGCTGGTCTGGTCTGAAACATACAAGCGCCCCCGGGCCCGCGTCAGGGCACCGGTGCGCCGCCTTCGAACCAGCGCCGCACCACGTCGCGCTCCTCGTCCGTCATGCCGGTGGCGTTGTTCATCGGCATGAGCTTTTGCACCACGGCCTGCTGGTAGATGGCCTGGGCGTGCTGCTTGACCGACGGGGCCGAATCGAGCCGCAGGTTCTTCATCTGCACCTGCTCGCCGTGGCACAGGAAACAGCGCTGCGCCAGCACGGGCTGCAGCTTTTCGTAGCCGATCGTGCCCGATGCCGTCGGATTGCTTGCCCCCTTAGCTATCAAATCAGTAGCATTTCCTGCAGCCACCGGGGTGGTGGCCGGTGGCACGGGCCGCATCCACACGATGGCGCCGACGATGGCCGCCACGCCCACCAGCGCGTAGGGCAGCGGGTTGCCGTTGCGCCCGAGCTTGTGGCCGTGGCGCATGACGAAGAACTGCCGGATGGCCGCGCCGGCGAACATCATCACAATCAGCACCAGCCAGTTCTGCGGGTGGCTCCAGGTGAAGCTGTAGTGGTTGGACAGCATGGCGAACAGCACCGGCAGCGTGAAGTACGTGTTGTGCACGCTGCGCTGCTTGCCGCGCTGGCCGTGGACCGGGTCCACGGGCTGGCCGGCCTGGATGGCGGCCACCATCTTCTTTTGCCCCGGAATGATCCAGAAGAACACGTTGGCGCTCATGGCCGTGGCGATCATCGCGCCCACCAGCAGGAAGGCCGCCCGGCCGGCGAACCAGTGGCAGGCCAGCCAGGAGGCCACGCACACCAGCCCGAACACAAGCGCGCCGACGATGGCGTCGCCGTTCCTGCGCCGCCCGAACAGGCGGCACACGGCGTCGTACAGCAGCCAGAAGACGACCAGGAAGCCCAGCGCCGCGCCGATGGCCGCGGGCGGCGCCCAGTCCATGCGCGATTTGTCGATGAGGTAGGTGCCGGCGCTCCACAGGTACGACACGGTGAACAGCGCGAAGCCGCTCAGCCAGGTGCTGTAGCTTTCCCAGTAGAACCAGTGCAGGTGCGCGGGCAGCTTCGGCGGCGAAACGGCGAACTTCACCGGATGGTAGAAGCCGCCGCCGTGCACGGCCCAGAGCTCGCCGCTCACGCCCTGCTTTTTCAGGTCGTCGTCGACCGGCGGCGTGAGGCTGCTGTCCAGGAAGACGAAGTAGAACGACGAGCCCACCCAGGCGATCGCGGTGATGACGTGGACCCAGCGCAGCAGCAGGTTGGCCCAGTCGAGGAGATAGCTTTCCATGTGTCTCAGCCTCGGCGGCGCACGAAGGCGCCATGGGGGCGGCGCGCGGCGCACCACCCGGTCAACCTGCTCACCACTGCGGGCGCTCTGAGCAGAAGAAAAGGCCGCGCACCTGGGGGCTGACGACACGCGTCGGCTCCGGGCACCGCTGCGACCTGTGCCGCGAGTGTATGCAGGAATCGTTCCTGCCGAACGCCCGGCGCGGCACGGCGGCGTGCGGATTTACCCGGGCTGCGCGGGGTCCGGCGGCACCGGCAGGGCCAGCAGCTGCGCCGCCACCGACACGGCGATCACCTCGGGCTCCTTGCCCGCGATGCCGGGCAGCCCGATGGGGCAGGTGACCCAGGCCAGCTCTTCGGGCGCGAAGCCGCGCGCGGCCAGCCGGTGCGAGAACGTTGCCCACTTCGTGCGGCTGCCGATGAGCCCGATGAAGGGCAGGTCGCCCTGTTCGCGCTGGCGCAGCAGGCAGGCGGCCACCACGTCCAGGTCCTCGGCGTGGCTGAAGCTCATGACGAGCACGCGCGAGCCCGGCGCGAGCGACGGCACGGCGGCGTGCACCGGATCAGAGTGCTCGCACGCCACGCTTGGCGGCGCCTCGGCCGGGGCCACGGGGAATGCGGGGAACACGCTGTCGCGGCTGTCGATCCAGGTCAGGGCGAACGGCAGGGCCGACAGCACGCGGACCAGCGCATGCCCCACATGGCCCGCGCCGAACAGCGCCACGGGCGTGCGCCCGGGGCGCCAGCCGCTGCGCCAGCGCGGCACG
>NZ_BAAJYS010000361.1:0-3298 GCF_057543315.1 Acidovorax sp. KPB24-07 | reverse complement strand
GTGCAGGACGCCGTGGCCCAGCAGCCCCAGGCCGACTGGAGCGTGCCCGCCATGGCCGAGGTGGCGCACGCCTCGCCGCGCCACCTGACCCGCCTGTTCCTGGACCACGCCCGGCATCGCGCCGCTGCAGTACCTGCGCCGCATCCGCCTGGCCACCGCCGAGGCCGCGTTGCGGGCGGGGCGCAACGTGACCGAGGCGGCGGCGATGGCGGGGTTCAGTTCGGATACGCAGCTGCGCCGGGCGTGGAAGCAGTTCGGGCGGGGTGGGACGCCTTCGCAGCTCGGGGGAACGGGTGGCGGCGCAGGGCTGCCGGGCCTCTAAAGCGCGCGCCTGCATCCAGGGCGGCCGCTTTCGGCGGGTTGCTGGCGAGGGGTGCAGGGCAGCGCCACCCGGTCGTTGGCGAAAGGCTGTTCGCAAAGGGCGTGGTACCGCCAAGCGGGGGCCGCTGCTGACTCGGGCCTTGTGAAGGGCATACTTTGCCAACGGCCCGGCCGCTCACTGCTGTCATCCACCATGCCACCGACCCAACCCATACCCCTCTCCATCCGATCGCGCCTGCGGGGCGCAGTCTACGGCCTGCTCGTTGGCGATGCGCTGGGGGTGCCCTACGAGTTCTCGGATGCCGCAGAACTGCCGGAGCTCCGCTTGATCGAGATGGCACCGCCCGCTGGATTTCGCCGCGCCCATCCGGGAGTGCCGGCAGGCACCTGGAGCGATGACGGCGCGCAAGCACTGCATCTGCTGAGGGTTCTTCTCGATGGGGACCACGCACTGGAAAGCAGGTTCGCCGATGGCTTGCAGTCCTGGCATTCCTCCGGTGAACTGACACCCGATGGCCGCGTGTTCGATATCGGCATCCAGACGCAGGAAGCCTTGGCGAACCTCCGGCGAGGTGTGCCGCCCAGCCAGAGCGGCCCTTGCGAAGAGAGGAACAATGGGAATGGGTCGCTCATGCGGGTGCTTCCCACGGCCTTGCTTCCCGCTGCCGACGACCGGGTCCTGATCGACCGCGCGAGAAGGCAAAGCCTGCCCACCCATGGGCACACGAGGTCGCTGCTCGCGTGCGCGCTGGCGACCTTGGTATCCGCCCGCCTTCTCAGGGGCCTCTCGTTCGTGGAGGCGCTCGACGGGGCCCAGGCGCACCTCGAAGAGACCACATCCGAATCCGAGCGATTTGAACTTCGCATCCTGTTGAACGGGCGGTTTGATCCACCGGGCGGAAGCGGGTACGTGGTGGACTGCCTTTGGTCGTCCGTTGCAGCCGTCCTTCGCACGCGCAACTTCGAAGACTGCGTGCGGTGCGCGATCGGTTTTGGCAACGACACCGATACCACCGCCTGCGTCGCGGGGGGATGGGCGGGACTGCTCTATGGCGAGCAAGGCATTCCGCTGCGATGGCGCGAGCAGTTGCAAGGAAAGCCCCTCGTCGAGCCCTTGCTCGACCGCCTGATCGCCGCCTGGGAGTGATTCCTGCCAGAACCGGCAAGGAAAGGGAAGGCGCCAAGGCAGTGGCTCGCAGAAAGATCCGGCGCTTCAGCCCCCCCACTTCACCACGCCGGGCGCCTGATCGGTGAGGCAAAATGCCCCACCCCGTCCGGCCGTGAAATGCCGTGCTGAATGCAACAATCGGAGCCGGATTCGGCACCGGTCTCGGCGCCGACGAAACCACCGGAAAAGCGTTTGGAGGCCATGCACCTCACGATTGGTCTTTTCACGCAATCGCCAGGAAGCGCTCAGAAAATGGATTGGTTCCCTATCGTCTTCATTGCGTTCAAGGTCATCGTGCTCGGAACAGGCATGTTTTTAGCCATCAAGTGGCACCACGATCAAGGCAAGAAGAAGAAAAAATAATGCCGGCCGGGTTGGAGGACACCCACCAAACGCACCCTTGACGCCCCCGGTGGGTCCAACGGCATCGCCCGCAAGGGGTGTTGTTGCCAATTCGGTCCGATAAGAACGATCCGCGCCCAAAGGTTTTTTGACCCGCAGCCATCGCCGCCCAAATGGCGCTGCAACGCGAGGTTCGAAAACGAATGGGGTGCCAGCCCTTCCCCACCGACCGTGGGCGCTTCGGACTCCCACTTAGTTCGGACCGTCCACCATCAACCTCAGGTTCTGCACGGCCGCGCCCGCCGCGCCTTTGCCCAGGTTGTCCAGCACCGCGCTCAAGACGATCTGGCCCGTGCGGCCATTCCACGACACGGCCAAGCCCATGTCGTTCGAACCGTTGTGGACCTGCGGGTCCCGTTCGGTCATCGGCTCAGCCGACGGCATCGGCAGCACGTGCACATGCGCCGCATCGCGGTACCGCTGCGCCAGGCATTCGTGGATGCGTGCGCCTGTAGCCTCCGCGGGCAGCATTCGCACATGCAACCCGATGGTGAGCACGATGCCCTGCCGGTAGCTGCCATAGGCCGGGACGAAGAGGGGCGGCTCCGTGAGGCCCGCATAGGCCTGGATCTCCGGCACGTGCTTGTGCTCCAGGGCCAGGCCGTAGACCGTGAGCGAATGCGCGCCCACTCCCGCCTCGTGCGCTTCGGCCCCCGCCCGCCCCATGCCGGAATAGCCGGAAACCGCATGGATGGTGAGCGGATAGTCGGCGGGCAGCAGGCCCGCATCCGTCAAGGGCCGCAGCAGGGCGACTGCGGCGGTGGGGTAGCAGCCCGGGTTGGTGACCCGCGACGCCTTGGCGATGCGTTCGCCTTGATGCGCATCCAGTTCCGGCAGGCCGTACACCCAGCCAGGGCTGGTGCGGTGGGCGGAGCTGGCGTCGATGACACGCACGCCGGGGTTGTCGATCATCGCGACCGCCTCGCGCGCCGCGGCATCGGGCAGGCACAGGATGGCGATGTCGCAATCGTTGATCGCCGCCTTTCGCGCGGCCGGGTCCTTGCGCAAGCCCGCAGGCAAGGTGTGGAGGCGAAATTCCGAGCCCCGGAGCCGGTTCTGCAGGTCCAGGCCGGTGGTGCCCTGGTCGCCGTCGATGAAGATTTGGTGGTTCATGGAACGCGATCGTAGGGAGACCGCCTCGATGGCTCCAGCGAAATATCGGCAACCCCAAGTTAAGAAAAATTAAACTGCCGACATGCGAGAACTGAGCCTGGACCATTTGCGCACCCTGGTTGCCATCGCCGATCTCGGCTCCCTGACCAATGCGGCGCGCGCCCTTCACCTGGCGGCCCCCACCGTGACCGTGCAGATCGCGGAGCTGGAGTCGCGCCTGGGCGGCCAGCTGCTCGTTCGCGGGCGGGGGGCCCGCGCAACCGACCGCCCTGGGCGAGCGGTTCATCGCGCGGG
>NZ_BAAJYS010000360.1:0-3321 GCF_057543315.1 Acidovorax sp. KPB24-07 | reverse complement strand
CCGCGCCCAGGCGCGCGGCGCCGGCGTCGGTGGGGGCGCCGATGAGGGTGGCGCGGGTGTGCGGGGCGGGGGTTGCGGTGTCGGTCATGGGTTCATCTCCTGGAAACGCACGGCGTGCGGGCGCCGTGGCGCCAAAGTTTTGCCCCGCATGCGGTCTGGCGGCATGCGGAAAACAGCATGGGGCGCGTGCAGTGTGCACGCGGACGGTGACGATGGGTGGCGTGCCCTGGCGCGGCCCACCCGTGCTTAAAGCGCTTCCGCCAGGTGGGCGGCGGCCTGCACCAGCGGGGGGGCGCCTGCGGGCGTGCCCAGGGCGATCCACGGCTGGATCTGGGCGTACAGGTCCTTGGGGTCGGCCTGGTCGGGAATCAGCTCCAGCGGCTGCAGCAGGCCCGCGCTGCGGCCCAGGGCTCGCATGAAGCGCAGGGCGGAGTAGTCCTCCAGCGCAAAGCCCACCGAGTCGAACACGGTGACCTGCGCGAGCGACGTGCGGGCCGGCGCCTCGCCGCGCACCACGCGCCAGAACTCGGTCACGGGGAAGTCGGCAGGCATCTGCTGCAGGTCGCCTTCGATGCGGGTCTGGGGCTCGTACTCCACGAACACGCTGGCCGCCCGCAGCACCTCGGCCGCCAGTTCGGTCTTGCCGGGGCAGTCGCCGCCCACGGCGTTGATGTGCATGCCAGGCTCGACCAGGTCGCCGTGCAGGATCGTGGCGTAGGCCTTGTCGGCGGTGACGGTGGTGACGATGTCCGCGCCGCGCACGGCCTCGGCGGTGCTGGCGCAGCGGACGATCTCCAGCTCCCCCCGCGCCACCAGCGGCGCGAGGTTGGCCGCCAGCTTGGCCGTGGCGGCCGGGTCGATGTCGTACAGGCGCAGCTCGCCGATGCCCAGCAGGCCCACGAAGGCAAGCGCCTGGAACTCGCTCTGCGCGCCGTTGCCGATCAGCGCCATGCTGCGGCTGTCCGGGCGGGCCAGGTAGCGCGCGGCCATGGCCGACGTGGCCGCGGTGCGCAGCGCCGTGGTCAGGGTGAGCTCGCTCAGGAAGGAGGGGTGGCCGGTGGCCACGTCGGCCAGCGCGCCGAAGGCCATCACCGTGGGCAGGCCGTGGCGAGTGTTGACCGGGTGGCCGTTCACGTACTTGAATGCGTAGTCGCGGGCGTCGGCGACGGGCATGAGTTCGATGACGCCGTTGGGCGAATGGCTCGCGGTGCGCGCGGACTTGTCGAAGTCCTGCCACCGGGCGTAGTCCTCTTCGATGGCCTGCGCCATGCCGCGCAGGCATTCCACCACGCCGGTGCGGCCGACCAATTGCGCGGCGCGCGTGGCGCTCAGGAATTCGGTGGACATGGTGCCGGGAATGGGGCGTTGGTCGGGGGTCATGGGATCGGCTCCTCGTCGGTGGGCGCGCCACGCGACGGGTGTCGGGGCGGCATGGGGTTCCCAAGCGTCCCACAAGGGCGCGCCAATTCAAATCGGCAAAAATGCACGCATAAGCGCAAAAAACTGGCTTTTTGCTCAAAGGAATTGCCGAAATGGACAATATCGACCAGCAACTGATCGCCCAGCTGCGACACAACGCCCGCGCCAGCGTCGCCACGCTGGCCACGCGGCTGGGCGTGTCGCGCGGCACCGTCACCAACCGCATCCGCCGGCTGGAGGACACGGGCGTGATCGTCGGCTACACGGTGCGGCTGCGGCCCGAGCGCGAGACGGGCGGCGGACTGCAGGCCTGGACCAGCATCTCCATCGAGGGCAACGACGCGCGCCGGGTCACGGCCTCGCTGCTGGGCGAGCCCAGCGTGCTGGCGCTGCACAGCACCAATGGCCGCTGGGACCTGCTGGCCGAACTGCAGGTGGGCAGCCTAGCGGAACTGGCGCACGCGCTGGAGCGCATCCGCCTCATCAAGGGCATCAGCAACACCGAGACCAGCATCCACCTGGAGACCGTGCGCGCGCCCATCGCGTCCGGCGGGCGCGGCACGGCCGGGCCGTAGCGGGCCCGTAGGACATGCCTGACGGTGCGCCCCTCGGGGCGCCGCCCATAATCGGCAGGCATTGCCACCGCCGCCTTCCACGGCGCGCGGCGGCCGCAACCCACCCAGGAGAGTCCATGTCCCAGTCCACCCCCAAGCGCTTTTCGATGATCCGCGAGTTCCACCTCGCCGACTGGTTCACGCTGGGCAACGCCGTGTGCGGCGTGGGGGCGCTGTTCTCGTCCATGACGTTCCTGGAGACCGGCGAGGTGCGCCACGTGTACTTCGCCTGCGCGCTGGTGCTGGCGGCGCTGATCTTCGACGTGCTGGACGGCCGCATCGCGCGCTGGCGGCAAAAGTCCTCGGCCATGGGGCGCGAGCTCGATTCGCTGGCCGACGTGATCTCGTTCGGCGTGGCCCCGGCCATCATCGCCTACGCCTGCGGCATGCAGGGCCTGTACGACCGCATCGTGCTGGCGTACTTCGTGGCCTGCGGCGTCTCGCGCCTGGCGCGCTACAACGTCACCGCCGAAACGCTGTCGGAAGGCTCGGGCAAGGTCAAATACTTCGAGGGCACGCCGATCCCCACCTCCATCGTGCTCGTGGCCCTGATGGCGCTGGCCGCCGCCCTGGGCGCGGTGCGCGAGCACCTGTGGTTCGGCAGCGTGGTGCTGGGCGGGTTCACGCTGCACCCGCTGGTGCTGCTGTTCGCGCTGTCGGGCTCGCTCATGATCAGCCGCATCCGCATCCCCAAGTTCTGAGAGGGGCGACGGGCTTCGGGAGACGAAGTTTTGCTATGAAAATAATAGCTTCATGCCGGTGATTTGATTGCGCTGAGGCCCGATTCAATCCAGGGTGCCGGCGCCTGCCGCACGCGGCCTGCAAGCATGGGCTTGTCCGGCCGGGCCTCGGCGCCAAGGTGCCTGCCCCATGCGGCGCGTGGCGCGCGGATACGTCCCGCGACAGGCACCGGCGGGCCCCCACGGTACACTTCGCGCCTTCGGGCCGGGCGTACCGCTCCCCCTTTTTCCGCACCACGTACCCCCCTTCCATGGCCGTTGACACGGCGGGCCAGGCCCGCACCAGCTTTGACCTCAAGAGCGCCCAGCTGCCCGTGGTGGCGGTCGTGCTCAAGACCACCGACGTCGGCGTGCTCGCCGCCGACCTGGCCGCACGGCTGGAGAGCGACCCGGACTTCTTCGACAACGACCCCGTGCTGATCGACCTGGCCGGCGTGCGCGAGGCCGGCGACGCCATCGATTTCGACGCCCTGTGCGCCGCGCTGCGCGGCCACCATACCCAGCCCGTGGCCGTGCGCGGCGGCAGCCCCGCGCAGATGGAGGCCGCG
>NZ_BAAJYS010000359.1:0-3328 GCF_057543315.1 Acidovorax sp. KPB24-07 | reverse complement strand
ATGCCCTAGTGTTGATTGTGCTGGGGCCTGTTTTGATACCAAGCCTGCTTCGCAGGGCCCCGCCGGGGTGCTGGCCGGTGCGGTGCGCGCGGGGCCGCGCATAAGATCGCATCGGCACCGGACGGGCCGCGGCATGCTGCGGCGGCCCGCGCTGCCATCCGACCATTCCAAAGGAGACAACCCATGAAAAAAAACGTTCCGCCTGCTGGCCGCCGCATTTGCCCTGGTGGGAGTGGCATCGACGGCGTCGGCCGAGGTGTACCCCAAGGAGGTGCTGCTGAAAGCCAACAAGGAGGGCGCCGGCGGCGGCAAGGGCACGCTGGCCGGCGAATACGCCTTCACCCGCGACAAGGCGCTCAAGGACCAGGCCATCAAGGAGATCAGCTGGCTCACGCTGCAGCCGGGTGACTCCATCGGCTACCACAAGCACACCAGCAACGAGGACACCTACGTCATCGTCTCGGGCCGCGGCACCTTCAAGGACAAGGACGGCGTGGACGTGGCCGTGAAGCCGGGCGACGTGACCATCGTGCGCAAGGGCGAATCGCACGGGCTGACCAACACCGGCACCGAGCCGCTGGTGTTCCTGGACGTGATCGCCGAGCAGTAGGCGCTGGCGCGGCGGCCAGCCCCGGGCCGCAACGCCCAAGAGCACCCGCAGGGTGCTCTTTTTTTGAGGGGCGGGCGCTCAGTCCCCCATCACCACGCCTTCGCGGCGCGGGTCGGCGCCGCCCAGCCACATCGGCTGCCCGTGCACCTCGGCGCGGGTGATGGCCTGCAGGCCGCTGGTCATGTTCATCTCGCGCACCTCGGCGCCGCGGGCACGCAGCGCCTCCACCGTGGCCGGCGGGAAGCGTTTTTCCTCCAGCATCGTCGGGCCATTGAGCGAGCCGAAATTGGGCAGGTTGATGGCCTGCTGCGGCATCAGCCCCCAGTTGAAGATGCCGTAGAGCGTCTTGGCCGTGTAGTGGATGATGAGCGCGCCGCCCGGGCTGCCGCCGCTCATCACCACCTGGCCGGTCTGCTTGTCGAACACCAGCGTGGGCGCCATCGACGAGCGCGGGCGCTTGCCGGGCTCCACGCGGTTGGCGATGGGCTGGCCTTGCGCGTCCTTGGGCGCGAAGCTGAAATCGGTCAGCTCGTTGTTCAGCAGGAAGCCCTTGACCATCTGGCGCGAGCCGAACTGGTCTTCGATGGTGGTCGTCATCGCCACCGCGTTGCCGAAGGCATCGACGACGCTGATGTGGCTGGTGCCGTGCTCGATTTGGTCGGGCATGGGCGCATGGCTGGTTTGGACCGCGCCGGGGTTGCCGGGCTGCGCCACCTTCATGCTCTGCGGGCCGATCAGTTGGGCGCGCTGGGCGAGGTAGGCGGGGGCGAGCAGGGTGCTCCAGCTGCCGCCCGGCGGCTGCACGAAGTCGGGGTCGGCCACGTAGAGGCCGCGGTCGGCGAAGGCCAGGCGCGAGGCCTCGTTGTACAGGTAGAGCCAGTCGGCGCTGGGCAGCCAGTCGCCCGCGCCCTTGGGCCCTTCCTGCAGCGCCATCGTGGTGGCGTCGGTGTTCTTCAGGATGCCCAGGATCTGTCCCACGGCGATCGCGCCCGAGCTGGGCGGCGGAAAGCCGCACAGGCGAAAGTCCTTGGAAGCCACCTGGTAGTCCGTGCACAGCGCCTCGCGCTTCCTGGGCTGGTAGCCGGCCAGGTCGGCCAGCGCCAGGCGCCCGGGGTTGGTCGGGTGGCCCTGCACCTTGGCGACGATGGCCTGCGCCACCTCGCCCTCCAGCAGCGCCTTGGAGCCGTTGCGCGCGATGCCTTTCAGCACGGCGGCCAGCTCGGGGTTCTTGAGCACATGGCCCACGGGCCAGGGCTGGCCCGCCGCGTCGAAGAAATAGGCGCGCGCGGCCGGGTCCTGGGCCAGGTACTTTTCGTTGGCCAGCAGGGTGTTCAGGCGCGGGCTCACCTTGAAGCCGTTCTCGGCCAGCTGGATGGCCGGCTGGAACAGCGATGCCCACGGCAGCTTGCCGTGCTCCTGGTGCGCCAGCTCCAGCATGCGCACCGCGCCGGGCGTGCCCACCGAGCGGCCGCCCACCACGCCGTCATAGAAGGGCACGGGCTTGCCGTCTGCGCCGAGAAAGAGGTTCTCGGTGGCGGCGGCCGGCGCCGTCTCGCGGCCGTCATAGGCCTCGACCCGGCTGCCCGCCGAGTGCAGCAGGAAGGCGCCGCCGCCGATGCCGCTCGATTGCGGCTCGACCAGCGACAGCACCATCTGCACCGCGATGGCGGCGTCGATCGCCGAGCCGCCGGCCTGGAGCACCTGGTAGCCCGCATCGGTGGCCAGCGGGTTGGCGGCCGCCACGGCGAACTTCTGCGTCGCCCAGCCGGGCTTCTCGGTGTAGCCGGACGCGCCTTCGGGCTGGTCGGGCAGCGTGTAGTTCAGGCGGGGGCTGGTGCCGCAGGCCGCGAGCAGGGCGGCAGCCGCGAGGGCGGCCAGCCGGGCGGCGGGCAGGTGCTTGGGGGTCATGGAGTCTCCCGGTGTGGTGGGCGCCATGGTAATGCGGGGTGCAGGCCTGGCCTGCGGGTGTTACACCCCGCTACCGAAACGGCGCGCGTGGGTGGCCCCTGCGTTGGACGCCTTTGGTCTTTTTGGCCTCCGGCGCAATCAATACTAGGGCGTTTCGCTATCTATTTTGTAGCAAATCAAAGGTCGCGCACGGGCCCGGGGCGACCGTCTTCCACCACGAAGCGGGCCAGGGTGGAAGCGCCGCTGTCGGCCCGCAGCGGGTCGTCCACGGTGCGCAGCGTGGTGGTCCAGCGCCGGGGCGTGACCTCGGCCAGCCCCCAGCCGCGCAGGTCGCAGCGCGCCAGCAGCACGTGCGGGTTGTGGCGGACGATGGCGTCCACCTTGTCCTGCGTGGTGCCCGAGCGCGAGCTGATCGAGGTGCCGCAGAACTCGCTGGCCAGCACGCGGGCCGTGGGGGCCACGGAGGACTCGGCAGGCGCGGCCCCGTCGGCCGGCGCCATCACGTTGCAGACGTAGTTCTGGTGGATGTCGCCTCCCAGCAGCACCGTGTTGCGCGGCGCATGCCGGGCCACCGACTGCAGCAGCCGCTGGCGCGCGGCCGGGTAGCCGTCCCAACTGTCGGTCGATTGCACGCCGGAGGGGTAGTGGCGCGGCGAGAACAGCGTCTGCTGCGCGACCACGCTCCAGCGGGTGCCGTCGCCGATGGCGCTTCCCACACCGCCGCCGCGTGCATCGGCGGCCAGGCCGGCATCCAGCCAGCGCTCCTGCGCCGTGCCCAGGAAGCTGCGCCCGGGCGCCTGCAGTTCGGCG
>NZ_BAAJYS010000358.1:0-3333 GCF_057543315.1 Acidovorax sp. KPB24-07 | reverse complement strand
CTGCGCTTCGGGTGTTCGCCGGCCGTGTCCGGGTAGGCGAGCGCATCGGCCAGGCTTCCCATCGGCAGGTAGCTGCGCTGCGGCACGAAGAGCATCCGCGCGCGAGGCCGCTCGATGGTGCCGCTGCCGAAGTCCCACAGGCCGGCCAGCGCGCGCAGCAGGGTGCTCTTGCCCGCACCGGAGGGGCCCCGCAGCAGCCAGCGCTCGCCGGGTGCGATGCGCAGGTCGGGCACGCGAAGCAGCGTGGCGCCGCCGGGCAGGGCCAGTTGCAGGCCGTGCGTCGCCAGCACGGAGCCGGCCCCGGCTCGCCACTGGATTCCTTTGGACGGCGTGGCAGGCACGGTGGCGAGCACGTCGCGCAACTCGGCCAGCCGGTTCACCGTGGCGCGCCATTCCGCCAGCGTGCCGTAGCTGTTGATGAACCAGGACATCGCTCCGCTCACCGTGTCGAAGGCCCGGCTGATCTGCATCAGCACCCCGAAGCTGTAGGCGCCCGCGAAGTACCGCGGCGCCGCCAGCGCGAGCGGCAGCACCACGGCCACCTGCGCGTACAGCGAGTTCACCAGCGTGAGGCGCTTGGTGTAGCGCATCACCATCCGCCAGTTGTCCTGGATGCGGCCGAACAGGGTGGCGGACTGGGCGGCTTCGGCCCGTGCGCCGTCGTACAGTGCGATGGGCTCCGCGTTTTCGCGCACCCGCACCAGGCCGAAGCGGAAGTGCGCCTCCACCTGCTGCTGGCGGTAGTTCACGGCCACGAGGCGGTGGCCGAAGGCCTGCATGGCGACCGAGCCCACCAGGGCATAGGCCGCAGCGGCCCAGACCATGTAGCCCGGAATGGTGGCGCTGTAGCCCGCCACATGCACCAGCAGCGGCCCGCCCACCGACCAGAGGATCACAACGAACGAACCGAGGGTGACCACCGTGGACAGCAGGTCCAGCGTCAGCGCGAGGGTGGTGGTCGCCAGGCTGCTGAGGTCATCGGCGATGCGCTGGTCCGGGTTGTCGGCCAGCCGGTCGCGCTCGATGCGGTAGAACGCGTTGCCGTGCAGCCACCGCTGCAGGTAGTCGGTCGTGAGCCACCGGCGCCAGCGAAAGCCCAGCATCTGCTTGAAGTACAGCGCATACACGGCCAGGACGATGTAGGCCAGCGCCAGCCCGGTGAACAGCAGCAGCAGGGGCCCGAAACGGGCAGTGTCCCGCGCTTCCAGGGCGTTGAAGAAGTCCGCGCTCCAGGCGTTGATGCGCACGTTGATGTACACGATGCCCAGGTTCATCGCCACGATCAGTGCCAGCAGGCCCCGCGCGGGCCAGCGCTCCTGCGAGAACCAGTAGGGGCGGATCAGTGACCAGGCGGACGTCTTGGCAAGCGGGGGATGGGGCATCGAGGGCGCGATCGTTGTGGGGGAATGGCCAGTGTGCCGCGCGCGCCGGGCGGCTGGCTTAGCCGGGCCTTAAACGCGCTCCCGTGCATCGCTGCGTGCTTTGTTGCGTGCGAGGTGCCGGCACCTGTCCACCGCCTGACATTCGCTGCGGGCCACAGGCCCTAAGATTCCGCCCGGGCCGGCCGCCAGCGTGCGAGCGGGCCTTTCAGACCGTGAACCGATTGAAAAAAGGAACAGCGATGACGGAGACGACGACGGCAGCGGCCGCAGAGGTGTTGGCCCAGGTGCGCGGGCAGGTGGGGTTCCTCACCCTCAACCGCCCCCGGGCACTGAATGCGCTGTCGCTGGGCATGGTGCGCGCGCTCATGGAGACCCTGCTGGCCTGGCAGGACGACGAGCGCATCCTGGCGGTGGCCATTCGCGGCAGCAACAAGGAAGGCCCGTTCGGCGCCTTCTGCGCGGGCGGCGACATCCGCTTTCTGCACCAGGCGGGCAGCCAGGGCGATCCGAGGCTGGAGGATTTCTTCACCGAGGAATACGCGCTCAATCACCTGATCCACCACTACGGCAAGCCCTACATCGCGTTCATGGACGGCATCGTGATGGGCGGCGGCATGGGCATCAGCCAGGGGGCCAGCCTGCGCATCGTGACCGAGCGCACGAAGATGGCCATGCCCGAGACGGCCATCGGCCTGTTTCCGGACGTGGGGGGCGGCTACTTCCTGTCGCGTTGCCCGGGACACGCCGGCGAATGGATGGGCCTGACGGGGGACACCATCGGCGCGGGCGATGCGGTGGCGCTGGGCCTGGCCGACGGATGCCTGCCGTCCGATCGGCAGGCGGCGGTCTGGGATGCGCTGGGCACGGAGTCCTTCACCGACGCAGCGGCGGTGCAGGCATCGATTGCTACTAAATTTGTAGCACAAGAGGCAATGAGTACTAGGGCATCGGCCGAAATCGATCGATATTTCGCGTTGGACAGCGTCCAGGCCATCATGGCGGCCCTGGAGGCCGCCGGCACCGATTGGGCCCGCACCACGGCAGCCACCTTGCGCAAGCGCTCGCCGCTCATGCTGCACGTGGTGCTGGAGCAGATCCGCCGCGCCCGCGGCATGGACCTTGCCGCCGATCTGCGCATGGAGCGCGACATGGTGCGCCACTGCTTTTTCCTGCGCCCCGGCCAGAGCGAAACGGTCGAAGGCATCCGGGCTCTGGCAGTGGACAAGGACCACACCCCACGCTGGAGTCCAGCGCGCATCGAGGACGTGGTGCCGGAGATGGTGGCGCCGTTCTTCGAGAGCCCGTGGCCGGCCCATGCCCACCCGCTGGCCGCGCTGCGCTGAGCGCGGCCATCACAACTGCGGATGCACCGCCGTCGCCAGCCCCAGCAGGGCGGCGCGCGGCAGGGCGCCGCTGAGCGCATAGCCGAAGCCGCCATCCGTCCAGTAAAAGCAGGGCACCGGGCCGTCCGCATCGAAGCGGAAAGCCGTGTCGGCGGCGCCGGGCTGGCCCGCCGCCAAGGCGCCGAGGTACAGGGTGATGCGCTCTCCGGCGGCGTTCTGGTACATGAACTGGGCCCGCGCGCCCGTGTCTCCCGGCAGCAGCCGCCCTCCCACCAGCTCGTACCCCTGGGCCGCCAGCACGGGAATCCTGAGCTGCCGCCCCAGCCGCTTGGACAGCCATTGCACCAGATGCTCCTGCTGGGCGGCGGCCACCTCCACGGGGTGCCGCTGCTCCGGCTGGTACACCGCGTGCGCCACGGCGGCCTGTTGCGCGAATCGGCGGGCGACGGCAGGTGCGGCATCGGCCATGCGGCCGGCGGCCTGGCCGCGGTGGTCGGTGGGCCATTGCCCATGCACGGTCCAGCCCAGGCCGAAGGCAAGGAGCAGCGAGGCGGCCATGCCGCCGAGGCGCCACCAGCGGGCAGCGTGCTCCCTCACGGCCTCCAGGA
>NZ_BAAJYS010000357.1:0-3338 GCF_057543315.1 Acidovorax sp. KPB24-07 | reverse complement strand
GCGGGCGATGTCGTAGGCGGCCTCGGCGGCCTCTTGCGCGTGGCGCTGCTCGGCCTGCTGGCGGTCGATGGAGCGGGCCGAGGCGAGCTGGTCGGCCGCGTCATGCACGGCATCCAGCAGCGCGGCGTTGTAGCTCTCGACCGCCGCATCCACGTCGGCGGCCTTGCCGCGCAGGTTGGCGCGCAGGCGGCCCGAGTCGAAGATCGGCAGGCGGATCGCCGGGCCGATGCCCCACTCCTTGCTGCCGGCCTCGGCGAAGCGGTCCAGCCCGATCGACGACAGGCCCAGGAAGGCCGTCAGGTTCACGTTCGGATAGAACTGCGCCTTGGCCACGGCCACGTCCTGGGTGGCGGCCTCCACGCGCCAGCGCGCGGCGGCCACGTCGGGCCGGCGGCCCAGCAGGTCGGCTGGCAGCGTGCCGGGGATTGCTATCGAATGAATAGCATCCAGGGCAGGAAAATCTAGGGCGTCCGCGGCATTTGGCTGACCCACCAGCGCGCCCAGGGCATTGCGGGTGAGGGCGATCTGCTCCTGGATCGCCTCGATCTGCTGGCGCGCCTCGGGCAGGCCGCCTTCGCTCTGGCGCCGCTCCAGCTGGGTGTCCAGGCCCGCATCCACGCGGTCGCGCACCAGGCGCAGCGTTTCGTTGCGCTGGGCCAGCGTGCGTTCGGCCACACCCAATTGGGCCTTCAGGCGCGCCAGCTGGAAATAGCTGCGCGCCACGTTGCTGGCCAGCAGCAGGCGCGCGGCCTGGGCATCGGCCTGTGCGGCATTCGCGCTGCCCAGGGCGGATTCGAGCGCGGCGCGGTTCTTGCCGAAGAAGTCGATCTCCCAGCTGCCCGACAGGCGCGCCGTGCCGCTGTTGAGCACGCTGCCGGCCAGCGGCGGCGGGTAGGGGCCGTTGGCGCTGTAGAGCTGCCGGTTCACGTCCAGGCTGCCGTTGAGCTGCGGGCCGTCGGCCGCGCGGGCGGTCTCGATGAAGGCCTGGGCGCGGGCGATGCGTGCCTCGGTGAGCTTCAGGTTGGGGTTGGTGGCCAGGGCGCGGTCGATGAGCGCATCGAGCTGGCCGTCGCCGAAGCCCAGCCACCAGTCCGTGGGCAGCGTGGCTTCGGCGAAGGACTTCTGCGCGGCCGAATCGGTACCGGCGGCCGGCGCCGCGAGGCCGAGCGAGGCGGCGTCGCGCATCTGCGCATGGGGCGCGATGCCGGACATGTCGGCGCAGGCCGTGAGGCCCGGCAGGGCTGCCAGCGCGATGGCCAGCGTGGCGAAATATTGCAGCGCGCCGCGCAGCGGGCTGGGGGTGTCGGGCGCTGCGGTGTCGCGGGCCGAGGCCGCATCGGCTGCGGCGGGCGTGGAGGGAAAAGTGGCGTTCATGGTGGACTGACTCTCAGGATGGGCGGGGCGCAGCGGTGTCGGCCGCCGCCCCCAGCGTCTGCAGGTTGCCGTGGATGCGCTTGAGGAAATCCTGCAACTGGTGGTACTCGGCCGGCTGGAAACCCTGGGCGCACACCTGCTGCAGCTCCGTCAGGATCGCGGGGATCTGCGCGGCCGCCGCATGCCCTTCGGGCGTGAGTTCGATGTGCACGACCCGGCGGTCTTCCACCGAGCGCGTGCGGGAGCACAGGCCCTTGGCCTCCAGCCGGTCGAGCAGGCGGGTCATGCCGCCGGCGTCGAGCTGGCACAGACGCGCCAGGCCCGCGACCGTGTTCTCGTGGTTCAGGTACAGGCGCAGCAGCGGCTTCCATTGCGCATCGGTCAGGCCCAGGGGCTCCATGCGGCGCTCGATCTCGCTGGCGACGATGCACACGATGCGGCGCATCTGGTAGCCGATGCTTTCTTCCACCAGAAACGGAATGCCCGCCACGGTGAGCGGGGCGGGCGGCAGGGGGCTGGCATCGGTTTTTTGGGCGTCGATCATGGCCTGAACAATAATTGACTAGACAAACAATGTCAAGTCTCTATTTGCCAGGTCGGGTTCGAAGGGATTCAGCTGCCGGTGGAGGCGTAGTGCCGCAGGCCCAGGCGCCAGGCCCCGAAGGCGGCGGCCAGGAAGGCGAAGCCGGCGGCGGGCGACACCCAGCCCACCCAGGCGGGCGCGCCCAGCGGGTCGGGGTGCGACAGGATCGCCAGGCCCGGGTAATACGCCACGCAGGCCAGCGGCACGGCGAAGGTCAGCAGCCGGCGGAACCACTGCGCATAAAGCGCCAGCGGGTACTGCGCCGCCTGCACGCCGCCGTAGGTGAGCACATTGGCGATCTCCAGGCTCTCCACGGTCCAGAACGCCAGGGTGCCCTGCAGCACCAGGATGCCCAGGAAGAGGGCCACGCCCCCGGCCACTGCCCATGCCGCCAGCGCGAGGGTGGCCGGCGTCCAGTCAATCGGCGCCTGCGCGGTGGCGAACGCCACCACCATCAGCCCCTGCAGCAGCCGCCCCAGCCGGCTCAGGCGCAGGTCGTGGCCCATGAGTTGCAGCGCGAGCGGCCGCGGGCGCAGCAGCAGCCGGTCGAACGCGCCCGTGCGCAGGAATTCGGTGCCCAGCACGTCGAAGCCGCGCCCCAGCGCGTCCGCCACCGCGAACATGCAGTTCACCAGGCCGTAGAACAGTGCCACCTCGCCCAGGCTCCAGCCCTGCACGCTGCCGAAGCGGTGGAACAGCGCCCACACCGCGACCACCTCGATGCCCGTGGCGAGGAACTGCCCCAGGGTCATCAGCATGGCGGAGGCGGGGTAGCGCGCCTGCGCATGCAGCGAGGCGCCGGCCAGGCGGATGAAGAGCGCGAACGATCCCATCTCAGCCGCCCTGGATTTCGAGGTGGCGCAGCGCGCGCCGCATCGCCAGGCGGCCCAGCGCCACCAGCACGGCGATCCAGAAGGCCTGCAGGGCCAGCCCGCCCACGGCCTGCCAGCCGGCCCAGTGCTCAGAGTGGATGCGCGACGGAATGTCCAGCAGCCCCGCCAGCGGCTGCGCGATCAGCGCCCACTGCCACGCATCGGGCAGCAGCGGCAGCGGCAGCAGGTTGCCCGACAGCACTACCACCGCCGGCACGGCCAGCGCGTTGATGCCGCGCTCGTTGAGCGCCGCCGTGGCCGCCACGTTCAGCAGCATCACCAGCGCGGTGGACAGCAGCACCGCCAAGCCGGCCGAGAGCACGAACGCCAGCCCTGCCGCCGCGCTGGCCGGCGGCTGCCAGGCCCATTCGCGCCAGCCCAGCAGCGGCAGCACCCCGGCGGCGAAGGTCGCCATCAGCGCCACGCGCGGCAGCACCCGCGCGGCGATCCAGCCGGCGCTGCGCGCGAACCACAAGCCATAGGCGTCCACCGGCCGCAGCCGGTCGTAC
>NZ_BAAJYS010000356.1:0-3391 GCF_057543315.1 Acidovorax sp. KPB24-07 | reverse complement strand
TGCTATTGAATTTGTAGCGTAATGCCCTAGTGGAATATGCGCTGACGGCCTTTTTGATCCCAATTTCTTTGAACGCCCTGCACCGCAGTCTCTCCTGCGCCCGGCATGCGCCAGCACCGCGATCCGTGCATGCGGGCAGGCAGGCCTTCTCGCCCGCCGTCCCTTGAGGCACCCGCCGGTGGGGATGGAGGCACCCGCCGGTGAGGCCCCTGAAAGTCCCCTACCCCGGCCTGACCGGCCCCGGCTCGAAGTGGAGGATGGCCGAGGTGCCCACCGAGACCGACGACTCCAGCACCAGCCGCCAGCCGAACCGCTCGCAGATGCGCTGGGTCAGGAACAGGCCCATGCCTGCGCCCCCGGCGCGCTTGCGCGATTGCTTCAACGACTCGGTGAATCGGTGGGCGGACTGCGCCGTGTCGAAGCCGCACCCGGTGTCGCGGATGCACAGCGTGGCGCCGGTGATCGAGACATGGATCTCGCCCTCGTGCGTGTGCTCGGCGGCGTTGCGCAACAGGTTGCCCGCTGCGATGCGCACCATGGATTCGGGCGCCATCAAGGTGGTGGGCTCCAGCGCATCGAGCACATAGCGCACGGGCTTTCCGGACAGCAGATAGGCGTGGTCGCGCACCAGGTCGGGAACCAGCGCGTGCAGTAACGTGACCTGCCGGCGCTCTTCGGGGCTGGGCTCGCGCGACAGGTACAGCAGCGCCTCCATGATCTGGGTCAGGTTCTCCACCGCCTCGTCGATGCGGTGCAGGGGCCGCTGGGCGCGTTCGGGCAAGGCCTGCTGGTGCAGCACATCGGCCGCCCCGGAGATGATGGCCAGCGGCGTGCGGAATTCATGGCTGGCCTGGTCGAGCAGGCTGCGCTCGCGCTCCACCGCCAGCTCCACCCGTTCGAGGTGCGCATTGGCCTCTTGCGCAATCACGTTGAGCTCGCTCTTGCGGTAGCGCACGGGCAGGCGCTGCGAGGGTTTCAGCGGATCGAGCTCGCGCATGCGCCGCGCCAGGTCCTGCACGGGCCGGGTCAGGCTCAGTTGAAGCCACCAGATCACCGCACCGATCATCAAGAGGTTGAACAGCATGAACAGCACGCTGAGCTGAACGCTGCGGTTCTGCTCGTCCTCCAGTTCGGTCAGATCGATGGACATGATCAGCCGGCCCTGCGGCACGGCCGTGACCATGACCGTGTAGCTGCGGGCGCGGTCCGCCGCATCGCCTGCGCTGGCGAATGGCGCCTTGCGGGGCGTGAGAATCGAAACCGCGACCGCGAACGTCGAAGGATCGGCGATCTGTTCGATCTGGCCTTCGGTGTAATACCCCGGGGCCAGCGCGGCGAAGAACGCCGGCATGCCCGGCGCTGCCGTGGCGCCGCTTGGCAGCAGCCATCCCTTGACCGTGCCCTGGGTCGGCAGCGTGTCGCTCAGATCGGGCCGGGACGACTGCAGGACGCTGCGCGTGCCCGACTCCAGCAGGTGGTGCCAGATGGGGTGCTCGACCAGGCCCTGGCTCAGCTTGCCCTGCACCAGCAGCGCCAGGGCGAGCATGGCGCCGAACATCAGCAAGGTGGCGTTGATCAGCCACTGCAGGCTCTGCACGCGCCATGGCCACTTCACGCCGAAGCCCCGCCCAGCCGGTAGCCGGCCCCGGTGACGGTGTGCAGCAGCCGGGCTTCGCCGGGCTGGTCGATCTCGCGCCGCAGCAGGTGCATCCTGGATCGCAGCAGGTCTGCGTCGGGAACGTCCTGGCCCCAGATCAGGCGCTCCAGCCGGTCGCGGCGCACGGTGCCCGGCGATTCGCGCATCAGCAGCTCCAGGATGTTTCGGGACGTGCCCGACAGCGCGACGGTGCGCGTGCCCCGCGTCACTTCCAGCGTGTCCAGGTGGTAGGCCAGATCGCCCACGCGCAAGGTGCGCCCGGCCGCCGCCCGGGCCTGGGCACGGCTGACCATCACCCGCAGGCGGATCTCCAGCTCGGGCAGGGCCACCGGCTTGACCAGGTAGTCGTCCGCCCCGTTCTCGAAGCCCAGCAGCTTGCCTTCCAGCTGGTCCTTGGCGGTGAGCATGATGATGGGGGTCACGCAGGCATGCTCCTGCCGCAGCTTGCACAGAACGCTCATGCCGTCCATCCGGGGCAGCATCCAATCCAGGACGATCGCGTCGTACCGGTGGCGGATGGCCAGATCCAGGCCCGAGTTGCCATCGGGCGCCGCATCCGGCACGTGCCCGCAAGCCTCCAGGTAGTCGAAGATGTTCGCGGCCAGCGCGCGGTTGTCCTCGATGATGAGGACTTGCAGGGGGACGGGATGGGCGAGGCTGGCGTTCACTGGACAGGCAGTTTCACAGCAAGGGGATGGAAGGCCGCGGCGGTCAGTCACGCCGGCAGAAGCCACTGCACCGACACCAGGGCGCCGGCGGCGATGCCGAAGACCGCACCCAGCAAAGCCAGGTTGATGCCCCACTTGAGGGCATTGTAGAGAGGGCGATTGCGCTCGCGCAGCTGCTTTCCGCGGGCGCGCACGGGGGCGAGCGCGGCGAACAAGGCACTGGCGAGGCCGCGCCGGTCGCGGGCATCGTTGGGCGTCTGGACCGCGCGGGCCAGCAGCGAATACGCCGCATTGAAAACGCGCCCGGGCAGCGCCATCGGCCTGCGCACGTCGCACATCAGGATGAGCCGCGGCGCGTCGGTGTCGTTGGCCACGAAGTGCAGGTAGGTCTCATCGAACACGAAGGCCTCGCCATCGCGCCAGGCCCGCTCGATGCCATCGACGTTGATGAAACACTGCGCCGCATTGGGCGTTGCGAGCCCCAGGTGGTATCGCAGCGAGCAGCCCAGCGGATCGGCGTGGGGCGTGAGCCCAGAGCGCGGGGGCAGCACGGCGAACATGGCCGCCCGGATGTCGGGAAACCGCGAGAGGATCTCCAGGGTTCGGGGGCAACTGGCGCTCGCCGATGGGTAGGTGTAGCCATACCAGTGCAGGTAATAGCGGCTCCAGCCGTATTTGTAGAAGGTGCGAAAGCCCACATCGAACGACGCGGGCGAGCCCTGGCGCCGCGCCTCGTCGAATCCCCCGTGCGCCTGCATGGCCAGGGCTTCATCGCGCAGGGTTTCCCAGTGCTGCGCCAACTGGGCAAGCGGGGCGCAGCGATCGACCGGCACGAACGGGCCACGGGCCCAGCGCCGGGTGAAGAGATACAGCACGGCATTGGGCAGCGCGAACACCGGCCAGCTCTTGCGCCAATACTGCTGCACGCTGGCGTACCGCGCCCGGCCCCGGAACCGGTACACATAGGCCATGGCCACCAGCCAGGCCCCGGCAAGGCCCGCCAGCACGGCGGCGATCACAGCGCCGCTCCGGTTGCGCCGTCGGCGCTGGCCGCTGCCCCCGGCCA
>NZ_BAAJYS010000355.1:0-3403 GCF_057543315.1 Acidovorax sp. KPB24-07 | reverse complement strand
TTGGTGGTGCCGTTGATGATGCCGGCGATCCACTGGATGCGGTTGGCGGTGAGCCCCTCGCGCAGCGCCTTGATGATCGGGATGCCCCCGGCCACGGCGGCCTCGAAGGCCACCATCACACCCTTGGCCGACGCGGCCGCGAAGATCTCGGTGCCGTGCACGGCCAGCAGCGCCTTGTTGGCGGTGACCACGTGCTTGCCGGCGGCGATGGCTTCCAGCACCAGGGCCTTGGCGATGCCGTAGCCGCCGATCAGCTCGACCACGATGTCGATGTCGGGGTTGGCGATGACGGCGCGCGCATCGCTCACCACCTGGGCGGTGTCGCCCACGACGGTCCTGGCGCGGGCCGCGTCGAGGTCGGCCACCATGGCGATCTCGATGCCACGGCCGGCGCGGCGACGGATTTCCTCCTGGTTGCGTTGCAGCACGTTGAAGACGCCGCTGCCGACGGTGCCAATGCCCAGCAGGCCCACTTGGATCGGTTTCATGATCGAATTACCAGTCAAATTGCACTGCAGCGCTAGTTGAATATGCGCTGACAGCTATGAAAATAGGAGTAAAAAATCAGGCGGTGCCATGCTGCTGCCGGTACCGGGCGAGGAAATCCGCCAGGCGGCCGATGGCCACGCGCAGGTCGTCCTCGTGCGGCAGGAACACGATGCGGAAGTGCTGTTGGTCGGGGTAATTGAAGCCCGAGCCCTGCACCAGCATCACGCGCGTGGCGCGCAACACCTCCATGAAGAATTGGCGGTCGTCGGCGATGGGGTACATCGCGGGGTCCAGGCGGGGGAACATGTAGAGCGCCGCCTTGGGTTTCACGCAGCTCACGCCCGGGATCGCCGAGATGAGTTCATAGGCCAGGTCGCGCTGGCGCCGCAGGCGCCCGCCTTCCCGGACCAGGTCGTTGATGCTCTGGTAGCCGCCCAGCGCCGTCTGGATGGCCCATTGGCCGGGCACGTTGGAGCCCAGCTTGATGTTGGCGAGCATGTTGATGCCCTCGATGTAATCGCGGGCCACTTCCTTGTTGCCCGAGATCACCATCCAGCCCGCGCGGTAGCCGCACGAGCGGTAGGCCTTGGAGAGCGAGTTGAAGGTCAGCGTGAGCACGTCGGTGGACAGGCTGGCCAGCGCCGTGTGCGTGACGCCGTCGTACAGCACCTTGTCGTACACCTCGTCGGCCAGCAGCACCAGGCCGTGCTCGCGGGCGATCTGCACCAGGGCCTTGAGCAGCTCGTCTGAATACATCGCGCCCGTGGGGTTGTTGGGGTTGATGACCACCAGCCCCTTGGTGCGCGGCGTGATCTTGGCGCGGATGTCGTCCAGGTCAGGCATCCAGCCGTTGGCCTCGTCGCACAGGTAGTGCACGGGCTTGCCGCCCGACAGGCTGGCGACGGCGGTCCACAGGGGGTAGTCGGGCGCGGGCACCAGCAGTTCGTCGCCGTCGTCGAGCAGCGCGTTGGTGGCCATGCCGATCAGGTCGCTCGCGCCGTTGCCCAGGTAGATGTCGTCGAGCGTCACGCCCGCCACGCCCTGCTGCTGGCTGTAGTGCATCACCGCCTTGCGCGCGCCGAAGATGCCCTTGCTGTCCGAATAGCCCGCCGAGTTGGGCAGGTTGCGGATCATGTCCTGCTGGATTTCCTCGGGGGCGTCGAAGCCGAACGGCGCGAGGTTGCCGATGTTCAGCTTGATGATCTTCTGCCCCTCGTCCTCCATCTGCTTGGCCGCGTCCACGATCGGGCCCCGGACATCGTAGAGAACGTTATTGAGCTTCGCGGATTTGTGGATGGTCTTCATGCGCTGGCGAAAAAAGGACGGGAGCCGGACACGGGGGACTCAGAGACCCGCCAGGAGGCATTGCCTCTGTGGCGAAACCTATAATTTGACCACAGTTCCCGCAGCGCCCTGGCACCCTTTGGCCCCTCGTAGCGCACCTTTTCCCACAAACGGATATCCATCCAAAGCGAATGAAATTCCAGCCCGACCGCTCCGAAACGCAGACCATCAGCGCCTACGGCCCCGGCTGGATCGGCGTCGACGGCGAAAAGCTCACGACGAGCGTGATCCTCGGCTCGCGCGGGCTGCGCCAGGCGTGGGACTGCACGCGCTTCGAAGACCTCACGCCGGCGCACTTCGCGCAACTGGCCGGGCTCGATGCGGAACTCATCCTTTTCGGCAGCGGCACGCGCAACCGCTTTCCGCCGCCCGCCTGGCTGCAGCCGCTGATGGCCAAGCGCATGGGGCTGGAGACCATGGACACCCCGGCGGCCTGCCGCACCTACAACATCCTGGCGGGCGAGGGGCGCAACGTGGTCGCCGCCCTGCTGCTGGAGCCTTGACCGCCAGTTGTGTACTTTGGTTACAGACTGCAGGGCCTGAAAGAGTGCGAAAGAGTCCGTTTCAAGGTAAAATCTCCGGTTGCGGTCGGGGGCCCTCCAAGAGCAATAACACACACCGCTCCCCCGGCTTTTCAACGACTTTCATCCTGAGAGATTGAGTGCCATGGCGATCGTTGTCAACAAACCCCTACCTGAATTTGAAGCCAACGCGACCGGGGGGATCAAGGTCTCCAATACCTCGCATCTTGGCCAGGTTCTGATTCTGTACTTCTATCCCAAGGACAACACCCCTGGCTGCACCACCGAAGCCATGCAGTTCCGCGACAAGTACAAAGATTTCGTCAAGGCCGGCGCAGCCGTCTTCGGCGTGTCGCGCGACAACATGAAGTCGCACGACGACTTCAAGGAAAAGCTCGAACTTCCGTTCGAACTGATCGCCGACACCGAAGAAAAAATGTGCCACATGTTCGGCGTGGTCAAGAACAAGATCATGTACGGCAAGAAGGTCAAGGGCATCGAACGCAGCACCTTCCTGGTCGGCCCCGACGGCATCCTCGCCCACGAATGGCGCGGCCTCAAGGTGCCGGGCCATGTGGACGAAGTGCTCAAGGCCGTGAAGTCCATCAAGGCCCTCAAGAAAGCTGCCTGAAGCCGGCTGCGGCAGGCTGCCGCGGCCCGTCATGGGGAGCATGCATAATGGATCGATGCTGCTGAGAAACGCAACGCCCTCCCCTCACCCAAAAGCCGCCTTGGCCTCCAGGCGGCTTTTTGCTTTCTGAACATCCCATCGAGGCCATTGCACCATGCCCCTGCCCCCCGCCCCCACCCGGCGCGCCGCGCTGCTTTCTCCGGATGCTTACCACCAGACCGCGGCCCGTGCGGACCTGACCGCCGTTGACGAACCGGTCGAAGCCTTCGAACCCGCCAACCCTCCCGCCACCCGTTCCACCCGCAGGCCCGCGCGTACGACAGCCCCGTCCGCCCGCGATGCGGCAACCCGCACTGAAAGTGCTGCCGCGCGTGCACCCGCGCCAGTGGCCAGCGAGGCACCGCCGCAACCCGGGCAG
>NZ_BAAJYS010000354.1:0-3418 GCF_057543315.1 Acidovorax sp. KPB24-07 | reverse complement strand
GCGGTGCCATCCGCGGGCAGCGGCGCGTATTCGGTCACCGTGGTGCCCACGAACCCCGTGGCCACCCGCAGCCAGCGGGACCAGCGCGCGAACAGCGGCAGCTCCCGCACCCGGGCCTTGAGGGCATCGTCCGCCGTGGTGAGCAGGTCCAGCGGCGCCGCGAAGGCCGGCGCCGGCAGACCCTGCAGCACCGTGAAACCCTGCGGCGGGTGCGCCGCGAAGTGCCCGGCCAGCGCCTGCGGCTCGAGCGCGTTGCGCCAGGGCATCAGCTGCGCTTGGCGCGCGTCAGGAGCTGCTCCAGCAGCACCAGGGCCTCGTCGATCTCGGGGCGCGTGATCATGAGCGAGGGCGCCAGCGTGATGACGTTCTTGTAGTAGCCGCCCACGTCCAGCACCAGGCCGCGCTTCTGGCCTTGGTATTCGAGATTGCCTTCCAGGCCGATGTCCACCATCTTGTCCAGCAGCGCGCGGTTGGGCGTGAAGCCGTCCTCGGTGCAGATCTCGGCCCGCAGCGCCAGCCCCAGGCCGTCCACGTCGCCGATCTCCTTGTGGCGCTTTTGCAGGTCCTTGAGGCCTTCCAGGAAGTAGGCGCCGCTGTCGCGCACCTGGGCGCCGAAGTCCATCTCGTGCGTCATCTTCATCACCTCCAGGCCGAGCGCCGTGCCCAGCGGGTTGGAGGCGAAGGTGGAGTGCGTCGAGCCCGGCGGGAAGATCGTGGGGTTGATCAGTTCCTCGCGCGCCCACAGGCCGGACAGCGCGTTCAGGCCGTTGGTCAGCGCCTTGGCGAACACCAGCACGTCGGGCTTCACGCCGAAGTTCTCGACCGACCACAGCTTGCCGGTGCGCCAGAAACCCATCTGGATCTCGTCCACCACCAGCAGCACGCCGTGCTCGTCCAGCACCTTCTTGAGGCCCTTGAAGAAATTGGCCGGTGGCACCACGTAGCCGCCCGTGCCCTGGATGGGCTCGACGTAGAAGGCCGCGTATTCGCACTGGCGCGTCTTGGGGTCCCACACGGCGTGGTATTCGTTCTCGAACTTGCGCGCGAACTCCTGCACCAGCGATTCGGAGTATTCCTCGGCCGTCATGCCCTTGGGGCGGCGGAACGGATAGGGAAACGGCAGGAACTGCGCACGGTCGCCGAAGTGGCCGAAGCGGCGGCGGTAGCGGTAGCTGGAGGTGATGCTGGAAGCGCCCAGCGTGCGGCCGTGGTAGCCGCCCTCGAAGGCGAACATCAGGCTCTTGCCGCCGCTGGCGTTGCGCACCACCTTGAGCGAATCCTCGATGGCCTGCGCGCCGCCCACGTTGAAGTGCACGCGGCCCGCGTTGCCCCACTTGGCTTCGGCGTCCTGGGCGATGAACTTCGCCAGCTCGATCTTCGTGGGGTGCAGGTACTGGCTGGCCACCTGCGGCAGGGTCTGCAGCTGGCGGATCATGACCTCTTCCAGCCGCTTGTTCTTGTAGCCGAAGTTCACGGCCGAGTACCACATCTGCAGGTCGAGGTAGGGCGTTCCCTCGGCGTCGTACATGTAGCTGCCGTCGCAGCCGTCGAAGATCTTGGGCGGGTTGACGTAGTGAACGGTGTCGCCGAAGGAGCAGTACTTGGCTTCGTCCGCGAGGAGCTGGGCAGCGTCGATGGTCATGAAAGAAAGACTCCGGAAAAAAGATTTCGGCGAAGTCTGCGCAGCCAACCTTGATCGACTATCGAGCTTTTGTGCGCACTTTGTGCAGATGGCAGGAAAACGCCGCCACGCTCAGGCCGTGCCGCCCGGCGGCAGCGCCGCCTCGGCGTGCCGCAGGTCCACGTTCGCCTGCAGGAAATCCAGCACGGCGCGCGTGCGCGGGGGCAGCCGGTCGGGACGGCCGATGTAGACGGCGTGGATGGGCTCCAGGTCGCCGGCATTGAACGCCTCCAGCACCGGCACCAGGCGCCCGCTCGCCACATCGTCCCAGGCGTGGTAGAGCGACAGCCGGGCCAGCCCCGCGCCCTCCAGTGCCAGTCGGCGCATCACGTCGCCGTCGTTGACGCGGATCGCATGGCCGATGTCCACGGCCACGCGCTGGCCGTCCACCATGAAGGGCCAGTGCGGAATGGCGCGCGGGTAGTTCCAGCCCAGGCGCACGTGCCGATGCAGGTCGTCAGGATGGCGGGGCTCGCCGTGGCGCGCGAGGTACTGCGGCGCGGCCACGACGATCTGGCGCGTGTGGCCCAGCAGGCGCGCCACCATGTCCGAGGCGGGCAGCGCGCCCCAGCGGATCGCGATGTCGATGCCCGCGTCCGCCAGGTCCACCACGTGGTCGGTGAAGTACAGGTCCAGGCTGAGACCGGGGTGCAGCGCCCGCAGGCGCGGCACCAGCGGCAGCAGCAGCACGGCGCCCGTGGACGTGCTGGCGCCGATGCGCACCGTGCCCCGCGGCGCGCTGCGGGCCGCCACGTCGGCCTCCAGATCGTTCAGGTCGGCCAGCAGGCGCTTGGCCCCCTGGTACAGCTGCGTGCCCTCCGGCGTGAGCAGCACGCGCCGCGTGCTGCGCTGGAGCAATTGCACGCCCAGCCGCGCTTCCAGCCGCGACATCGCCTTGCTGATGGCCGAGGGCGACACGCCCAGTTGCCGCGCCGCGGCGGACAGGCTGCCGCGCTCGGCCACCAGCACCAGCACCTCCAGTTCGCCGGACCGGTGGGTTTCGGCCGTGGTGCTGTCGGGCTGGGGCTGGGGCTGGGATCGAGGCATCGGAGGCACCGGACGATGGGGTTCGGGAGGTGGGAAAAAGAAAGCCAAAAGGCCGCCGATTTGTGCCCATGAGGCACAAAGGCCCTTCCATTATTCCCGCTACACAAAAGCCCTTGGGGCCGTCACATTCCAGGCATCGACCCATCTTCGTCCCTGCGGACGCTTTTTTCCATGCCTCTCTCCCTCCTCGCCCTGGCGGCCGGTGCCTTCGGCATCGGCACCACGGAATTCATCATCATGGGCTTGCTCACGCAGGTGAGCCAAGACCTGCACATCTCCATTCCCACCGCCGGCACGCTGATCTCGGGCTACGCCATCGGCGTGGCCGTGGGCGCGCCGGTGCTGACGCTGCTCACGCGGCAGTGGCCGCGCAAGCGCCTGCTGCTGGCCCTGATGCTGATCTTCATCGCCGGCAACGCGGCGGCCGTGGTGGCCCCCGGCTATGGCTGGCTGCTGGCGGCACGCGTGCTGACGGCGCTCACGCACGGCACCTTCTTCGGCGTCGGAGCGGTGGTCGCCACCGGGCTGGTGCCGCAGGAGAAGAAAGCCTCGGCCATTGCGCTCATGTTCTCGGGCCTCACCCTGGCCACCCTGCTGGGCGTGCCGGCGGGCGCCTGGACCGGCCAGCACTTCGGCTGGCGCATGGCCTTCGCCGCCGTGGCGGTCGTGGGGGGTGGCGGCCCTCGCGAT
>NZ_BAAJYS010000353.1:0-3432 GCF_057543315.1 Acidovorax sp. KPB24-07 | reverse complement strand
CCCTTTGATCGGCACGCTGCGCCGCCAGGGTCAGCCAAGCCAGCAACGGCCGTCGCCACCCCTGCGCAGAGGCGGCCCCCACGGCGGAGTCGACCACCTGCGGCGTTTCCCGGCCGGTTTTCACCCACACCCCCGCGGCCACCAGGCGCGACAACGGATCGGCCAGGCCGGCTTGCGCAGCCGGGCCGGCCGCCCAAGCGCTGCGTTGCGGCTCGGGCAGGTGGGCAGCGGCGGTACTGTCGATGGTGCCGGCCAGGTAATCGGCATAGGCCTGGTCCTGCGGCGCGGCGTCGGCGCGCAGGGCCTCGAAAGCCGTGCACGGCTCCACCACCAGGCTGGCGACCTGGGCGGCGCAGCGCATGAGTTCCACGCGCGCCAGCAGGTCGGGCCGCCCCGTGCGGGCCACTTCCGCCCGGGCCCGGTCCCACTCCAGCTGCGCGATGCGCGGCTCGCCCGACAGGTATGCCTCGGTGGCCTTGCGGGCCGCGCCGTGGGCATTCATCTGCCATTCCGGCGTGGGCGGCTTGGCCGAGCAGGCCCAAAGGGCCAGGCAGGGGAGCAGCGCTGCGGCACGCAACACCGGTGTACGCAGCGGGGAAGACAGCAGGGGTTTCATGGCAGCTTGAGTTCCGTGTCGCGCGCAAACGGCCATTTGCGCTGGATGTCGTTGACCAAGCCCTCCACCTTGCGCAGGTTGCTCTCCACTTCGGCCCGCAAGGTGCCCAGGTCCGTGGTGGCTTCGCGCGCGTTGGCGCCGATGGCCTGGGCTTCGGCCAGCACGGCATCGACCTTCTTCAGGCTCTGGCGGGTGTCGGCCAGCAGGCCGTTGAGCTGCACCACCGTGGCCCGCACCTCGGGCAGGAGCCCCGGATCGCCCGCCGCTCCGAACACCTGCCGGTCGGCCTTGGCGGCCATGCCGTCGATGCGCGCCAGCAGCTGGTTGGTGCGGTCCAGCGTGGCAGTGATCTTTTTGGCTTCCGCTTCACTGCCCATGAGCACGTTGAGCGCGCCGCCCGGCGCGTTCAACCGCTCGGTCAGCGCGCGCACGTTGGACAGCGTGCCGCCCAACGCGGCATCCTGGGCTGTCATGGCCTGCAGGTTGGACAGCAGTTCGCGCGCCGAGGCCATGAGCTGCGGGATCTCGGCCGTGGCATCGCCGCGCAGCACGGGGCGCTCGGCGCCGTCGGCCAGCAGCGGGTCGGTAAGGATGCCGCTGTAGGCCTTGATGGTGGTGCCACCCACGATGCCGCGCACCAGCGTGAAGACGCTGGACTCGCGCAGCCAGTGCGCGTCCTTGCGCGGCACGTCGATCAGGATGCGCACGTTGCCGTCGGGCGACAGCTCGATGCCGCGCACGCGGCCAATCGGGAAGCCCGAAAACGTCATGTCCATGCCGACCACCACGCCCTCGGAGTCGTCGGCCGTGAGCACCAGGCGCTGCGTGGGCTCGAACACGCCGCGTGCATACAGCAGATAGAACGCCGAGCCCACGATGAGCGCCAGCGTGAACAGGAGCAGCGCCGCGGCCTTGCGCTCCAGGTTCGCCACCGGGCGCTGGGCTTCGAGCAGCGCCTCGCTGGCGGCATCGTCCGCTTCGTGGGAAGGGGGCCGCTCAGCCATGGTGCGCACCGCCGTGGGCCCGCAGGCCGAAAGCGCTGGCGGGGAAGGTCTCTGGGTCGGGCATGAAAGCGTTTCCTCGGTGAGGCCACGGCGCGCAGCGCGGGCCATGGCCGGTGTCGGTCGTGGGATGGGTCACGGAACGGGTTAGTAGTAATTGCCCAGCAGGGACGCGACTTCGATCAGCAGCAGCACGGCGAACATGCGCGCGAGCCCGCCCAGTTCGGAGCCGTGGCGACCCCGGCCGTCGCCGTTTTCGTAGAGCCCCGCCGCCATGGGAATGAGGGCCACGGCGAGGCTGAAGAACAGGGTTTTCAGCACGAACACCAGCGTGACGGCCGGCGTGAACACCTGCCCGAACATGCGCGTGTAGCTCGGCAGCCCCGCGGTGTTGAGCCCGTACACCCCGAAATAGGCCATGGCGAGCGCGACCACGCACGACAGCGCCGCAAGCGTGATGCTGGCGTAGATGCCGGCCACCACCCGGGGCAGCAGCTCCACGCGGATCGGGTCGGCGCCGTGCCGGCGCAGGCTGTCCAGGCGGCCGGCCTGGCGCATGAGGGCGAGCTGGGTGCCGTTGGGGATGGTGGTGCGCATGGCGACGAACAGCGCGGCGGTGAGCGGGATCAGCTCCAGCACCAGCACGCGGATGACCATCTCCAGCGCGTAACGCGACAGGCCGTAGCTCAGCGCCGTGACGACGACGATGCGGGTGATGACCAGGCTGACCAGCGCCGCCAGCACCGTGAACCCCAGCAGGATGGGCGCCGTGTCCTGGTACATGTGCCGCGCGAGCCGCCAGCGCGTGGCGCGCCCGTAGCTGGACGGCGAAAGCATGAGCACCAGCGCCACCGACCCGAGGTGCACGATGCGCCACCAGGCCACCGCCCAGCCGCGCGCGGCGCGCCAGATGCGGTCGATCAGCGAGGGGGATGGCAGGCCGGCGATCATGCGGCCATCATAGTGGACGGGCCAGCGACGATGCGTAACAAAATTGGCCTCCAGCGCATATTCCACTAGGGTGTTCCGCTATCAATTTCATTGCAATACGGGTGGTGACCGGGGGTGGCGTGGCCTGGCGTCACACGTGCCGTTTGGCCATCGGCGCGGGCGGCGGCACGGTTTCGGCATCGGCGCGCGCGTGCAGCGCCTCGATCACGCGGCAGCGGCCGGCATCGGTGCCGTCGCAGCGGCCGCGCAGCGACAGCAGCTCTTCCTCCAGCGTGCGCAGCTCCTGCAGCCGGGTGCGCACATGCTGCAGATGCTCGTCCAGGGTGTCGCAGGCCGCGTGGTCGGCCGCTGCGCCGCTGTGGTCCAGCGCCAGCAGGGTGCGCACCTCGTCCAGCGACATGTCCATGGCCCGGCACAGCCGGATGAAGCGCAGGCGGTGCACCTCGTCCGCGCTGTACAGGCGGTAGCGGTTGTCGGCGCGGGCCTGCTGGGGCAGCAGGCCTTCCTTCTCGTAATAGCGGATGTTGGCGGCCGGGACGCCCGACAGGCGGGCGGCATCTCCGATACGGTGGCAGGGGCTTTGGGCAGACATGGCTTGACCTTCGAGCGGCTTCAAGGTTTTCAATCATGGCACGGCGGCATCGCGCGCGCCCCGACACACCAGGAAAACCATGACAAAACACAGCCACGACCTTTCCCATGCCGGCCACGACGGCCATGACCATGCGGGGCATGACCATGCCCCGGCCCCGGCCTCCGCCCGGCCGGCCACCGCGCCCCGCATCGATGTGTCCTGCTGCGGCGGTGGGTGCTCGAGCACCGTGCCCCAGGCCGGCACGAAGGCGGCAGCCACCACGGCGGGCG
>NZ_BAAJYS010000352.1:0-3442 GCF_057543315.1 Acidovorax sp. KPB24-07 | reverse complement strand
CCATGGATTCGGCCGCCACGGCGCTGGAGGCCGGCGCCGCGCGCGTGGACCTGCTGGTGCGCCGCGCGGAACTGCCCCGCGTGAACAAGGGCAAGGGCGCGGGCAACCCTGGCATGGCACACGGCTTCTGGGCCCTGCCGGACGAATGGAAGTGGCGCTTTCGCCATTACCTGAACGTGCAGCAGGTGCCGCCGCCGCACGGCAGCACGCTGCGCGTATCGCGCCACGCCAACGCGCACTTCCACCTGGGGGCCGGCGTGCACGGCGCGTCCGTGCGGCCCGATGGCGCGCTGCGCCTGGAGACCGCCAAGGGCCCGCTGGCCGCCGACTTCGTGATTTTCTGCACCGGCTTTCGCACCGACTGGGCGCTGCGTCCGGAGTTCGCCGCGTTCGCGCCGGCCGTGCGCCTGTGGCAGGACCGCTTCGTGCCGCCGGCCGGCGAGGACGATGCCGAGCTGGTCGCCTCGCCCGACCTGGGGCCTCTGTTCGAGTTCCAGGAAAAGGCGCCCGGCGCCTGCCCGGGCCTGGACCGCGTGCACTGCTTCAACTACGGCGGCGCGCTGTCGCAGGGCGCGGGCGCGGGCGACATCCCGCAGATCAGCGATGGCGCCCAGCGCCTGGCGCGGGGCCTGGCCGCCCGCCTGCTGGCCGACGACGCCGCGCTGCACTACGCGGCCATGCAGCGCTACGAAGAGCCCGAGCTGGACGGCGACGAATGGACGCCGGCGGCCTTCCCGGCCTATGGGTCCGAAGCCGCCGCGCCGGCCGCCAGCGCCCCGGCCCTTCCCGAAAGCGCCCCGGAGGTCACGCGATGATTGCTATGAAAATAATAGCTATATGCCCTAGTGGATATTGCACTGGAGGCCTTTTTGCCTTGAAGCGCTCGCGGCCGCCCGCGGCCCCGCGGCCATGACCGGCTGGCTGCTGCGCCGCCTGGGCCAGGCGCTGCTGGTGGTGCTGGCCATGACGGTGATCGTGTTCGTGGGCCTGCACGCCATCGGCAACCCGGTGGACATCCTGATCGGCGACGACATGAACCAGCAGGAGCGCCTGGCCGCCATCGCGCGGCTGGGGCTCGACCAGCCGCTGTGGCGCCAGTACCTGGCCTTCATCGACGGCGCGCTGCATGGCAGCCTGGGCAAGAGCTTTGTGTACCAGGAAGATGCCGTGCGCCTGATCCTGCAGCGCCTGCCCGCCACGCTGGAGCTGGCCCTGGCCGCGCTGGTGCTGGCGGTGGTGCTGGGCGTGCCGCTGGGGCTTTATGCCGGCATGCGGCCGGACAGCGCGGTGTCCAAGGCGCTCATGGCGGTCAGCATCGCGGGCTTTTCGCTGCCGGCGTTCTGGGTGGCGCTGATGCTCATCATGGTGTTCAGCGTGCAACTGGGGTGGATGCCCGCCAGCGGCCGCGGCGCCACGCGCGAGCTGTTCGGCGTGCCGTGGTCGTTCCTCACGCTCGATGGCCTGCAGCACCTGGCGCTGCCGGCGTTCAACCTGGCGCTGTTCAAGATCTCGCTGGTGCTGCGGCTCACGCGGGCCGGCGTGCGCGAGGTGCTGCCGCAGGACTTCGTGAAGTTCGCGCGCGCCAAGGGCCTGTCGCCCGCGCGGGTGATGTGCATGCACGTGCTGCGCAACACGCTGATCCCGCTCGTCACGGTGCTGGGCCTGGAGCTGGGCTCAACCATTGCCTATGCGGTGGTGACGGAGAGCATCTTCGCGTGGCCCGGTGCGGGCAAGCTGATCCTGGACAGCATCAACAGCCTGGACCGCCCCGTGGTCGTGGCCTACCTGATGGTGGTGGTCGTGATCTTCGTGACGCTCAACCTGGTGGTGGACGTGCTCTACCGCCTGCTGGACCCGCGCGCCCGGGTGGAGGGCGCGGCATGACGCAGCCTGTGGTTTCGCCCGATGCTCCCGTGGCGCGGGGCTTCGACGACCGGTCGATCTGGTACCGCGTGGCGGCGGACTTTCTGCGCTCGCGCACCGCGGCCGCCGCGCTGGCCGTGCTGGCGCTGCTGGTGATCGCGGCGCTGGCCGCGCCCTGGATCACGCCGCAGAACCCCTACGACCTGATGCAGCTCGATGTGCTGGATGCGCGCCTGAAGCCCGGCGCGGCCAACGCCGAGGGCACCTTCACCTACTGGCTGGGCACGGACGGGCAGGGGCGCGACCTGTACTCGGCCATCGTGTACGGCCTGCGCATCAGCCTGCTGGTGGGCGTGGGCTCGGCCGTGGTGGCGGCGGTGATCGGCACGCTGGTGGGGCTGCTCGCGGCCTACGCGGGCGGCAAGGTCGATGCGCTGCTGATGCGCGTGGTCGACCTGCTGCTGTCGTTCCCGACCATCCTCATGGCGCTGATGATCCTGGCCTACGTGGGCAAGGGCGTGGGCAACGTGGTGCTCACGCTGGTGCTGCTGGAGTGGGCCTACTACGCCCGCACGGCGCGCGGCCAGGCGCTGGTGGAGGCGCGCCGCGAATACGTGGAGGCCGCGCGCGGCCAGGGCATTCCGGGCTGGCGCATCGTCACCGGGCACATCCTGCCCAACTGCCTGCCGCCGCTCTTGGTGATCGGCGCGCTGCAGGTGGCGCGCGCCATCACGCTGGAGGCCACGCTGTCGTTCCTGGGCCTGGGCGTGCCGATCACCGAGCCCTCGCTGGGCCTCCTGATCTCCAACGGCTACCAGTACCTGCTGTCCAACGAATACTGGATCAGCTTCTTTCCCGGCCTGGCGCTGCTGTTCACCATCGTCGCGATCAACCTCGTGGGCGACCAGCTGCGCGACGTGCTCAACCCGAGGCTGCAGAAATGATGGGCACCGCATCGTCTTCCCCGATCCCGGCGTCCGCTGCCGCGGTGCCCGCCGGCGTTCCCACGCTGGAGGTGCGCGATCTGCGCACGCGCTTTCACACCCGCGCCGGCGTGCTGCCGGTGGTGGACGGCGTGTCGTTCACGCTCGGGCGCGGCAAGGTGCTGGGCCTGGTGGGCGAGTCGGGCTCGGGCAAATCCGTCACCGGCTTTTCGATCATGGGGCTGGTCGATCCGCCCGGCCGCGTGGAGGGCGGGCAAGTGCTGTTCCAGGGCCGCGACCTCACCACGCTGCCGGCTGCCGAGCGGCGCGCGCTGCAGGGCAACCGCATCGCCATGATCTTCCAGGACCCGATGGCCACGCTCAACCCGGTGCTGCGCGTGGACACGCAGATGATCGAGGCCGTCAAGGCGCACCGCCGCGCCACCACCGCCGAGGCCCGCGCCCTGTCGCGCGATACGCTGGCGCTGATGGGCATTCCCAGCCCCGACGACCGGCTGCGCGCCTACCCGCACCAGCTGTCGGGCGGCATGCGCCAGCGCGTGGCGATCGCCATCGCGCTGCTGCACGGGCCCGACCTCGTCATCGCCGACGAGCCGACCACGGCGCTGGACGTGACCATCCAGGCGCAGATCCTG
>NZ_BAAJYS010000351.1:0-3461 GCF_057543315.1 Acidovorax sp. KPB24-07 | reverse complement strand
TGCACCGCCTGCGGATCATCCCCCACGTGGTCGCCCCAGGTTGAGGGCGCCGTAGGGCGCGGCGCTCACGCCGCCCGCGCGCGTGGTGCACAGCGCGCGCACATGGGCGGGCGCCGGCCAGTCGGGCACCAGCCAATCGTGGCCCGGTGGTGGCATGGACATCGGCGCGGTCAGGCTTCGTGGTCCGGGCAGGCGGACGGGTGCGCGCCCTGGAAGGCGGGCAGCGCCATGGCGGCTTCCCACGCGGCCATGGTGAGCGGCAGGCCGTCCAGGTTCACGCGAAAGCGCTGGGCATTGAAGATCTGCGGCACCAGGCAGCAGTCGGCCAGCGTGGGCACGTCGCCCCAGCAGAACTGCGAGGGGGCCAGTCCGGCGGCCTGCCGCTCCTGCGCGAGCAGGCCCAGCTGGCGTTCGAAGGCAGTCAGGCCGTTGCGCGTCCAGTGGTGGTACCAGGCGGTCTTGGTGTCTTCGCTCTGCTGCAGCTCCTGCGTGAGGTACTTGAGCACGCGCAGGTTGTTGATGGGGTGGATCTCGCAGGCGATCATCTGCGCCAGCGCCCGCACCTGGGCGCGGCCGAGCGGGTCGGCGGGCAGCAGGGGCGGCTCGGGGTGCGTCTCGTCGAGGTACTCGATGATGGCCAGCGACTGCGCCAGGGTGTGGCCGTCGTCGGTGACGAGCGCCGGCACGAGCGGATCGCCCAGCCGGTCGGCATAGGCGGGAAGGCGGTGTTCGGCACGCACCAGGTGCACCGGCACATAGTCGTAAGGCAGGCCCTTGATCCCCAGGGCGATGCGCACGCGGTACGAGGACGATGAACGGAAGTAGTTGAACAGCTTCATGGTGCGGCGAGCATAACGCCGCCCTGCCGGGGACAGCGACCACGCCGGCCCCGTGGCACACTGCCGGTTTGCGCCCGCGCCGGCACGATGCCGCCGCGCGGCCCTCCCCGCATCCGGCGCGGCCAGCCCCTCGCCGTCCCTTTTCGAAGAAAGGCAGACATGAGCTATGTGATTCCTCCCGCAGCCGTGGCCAGCGTGCCCGTCATCGGCACCGGCGACCGGTTCCCCGTGCACCGCATCTACTGCGTGGGCCGCAATTACGAAGAACACGCCAAGGAAATGGGCTTCACCGGCCGCGAGCCGCCCTTCTTCTTCATGAAGCCCGCCGACGCCCTGGTCGTGGTCGATGCCGGCCAGACGGGCACGCTGCCCTACCCCACGCTCACCGCCAACCTGCACCACGAGATCGAACTGGTGGTGGCCATCGGCAAGGGCGGCAAGGGCATCACCGCGGCCGACGCGCTGCAGCACGTGTATGGCTATGCCGTGGGCCTGGACATGACGCGCCGTGACCTGCAAAACGACATGAAGAAGCAGGGCCGCCCCTGGGAGATCGGCAAGGCCTTCGAGCACAGCGCCCCCATCGGCCCCATCACCCCGGCCGCGCAGGCAGGCAACGTGGCGCAGGCCGCGATCTGGCTGCAGGTGAACGGCGCCGACCGCCAGCGCAGCACCGTCTCGCAGCTGATCTGGAACATCGCCGAAACGATCGAGCACCTGTCGGCCGCTTGGGAGCTGCAGCCCGGCGACCTGATCTTCACGGGCACGCCGGAGGGCGTGGCCGCCGTGGTGCGCGGCGACACGCTCGAAGGCGGCGTGGACGGCCTGGGCACGCTGCGCCTGGCCGTGGCCTGACAGCCCCCTCGGGCCCCGCCCTGGCCTCGCGGCCATCGGCCGGGGCCGGTGTTCCCGCTCCGCCGCCCCACGACGCTTCATTTTCAGAAAAACGAATGACCTCCCGCAGCCCCATCAAGCACTGCCGCGAATGTGGAACGGCCGTGGTGTACCGCGTTCCCGACGATGGCGACACCAAGCACCGCGCCGTCTGCCCGGCCTGCCACACCATCCACTACGAGAACCCGCTGAACGTGGTGGGCACCGTGCCCGTATGGCACGACCAGGTGCTGCTGTGCCGGCGCGCCATCGAACCGCGCCGGGGCAAGTGGACCCTGCCCGCGGGGTTCATGGAACTGAACGAAACCACCGCGCAGGGCGCGGAACGCGAGACCGACGAGGAAGCCGGCGCGCAGATCCAGATGGGGCCGCTGTTCAGCCTGCTGAACGTGCAGCACGTGGGGCAGGTGCATTTCTTCTACCTGGCCCAGCTGCTCAGCGACGCCTTCGATCCGGGCTACGAAACCCTGGAGGCGCGCCTGTTCACCGAGGACGAGGTGCCCTGGGACGAGATCGCCTTTCGCACCGTGAAGACCACGCTGGAGCGCTATTTCGCCGACCGCAAGGCGGGCAGGTTCGGGCTGCACTGCGTGGACATCGACTGACCCGCCTGCCTTCGCGGGCCGGGCCCTGCCGCCGGCTCCATGGAAAAAGGGCGCAGCCACATTACTGTGGCCTGCGCCCTTTGGCTTTTCGGGGGGCCGCTACCGGCGCGGTCGCCCGAAGATGGCGTCAGCCGATCACTTGAGCCACTTGTCGGCCGACTGCTTGAGCGTGCCGCGGGCATCCAGCAGGCCCCAGACGAACTCCATCACGCGCGAATAGTCGGCATCGTCCTTGGGCAGCATGAAGCCCAGGGTGTTGGTGGGCGTGAGCGGCGCGTCGATGAACGCGGCGGTCAGGCGCGGGTCGACTTTGGCGTAGTGCAGGGCTTCGTAGGTTTCGGTGATCATCACGTCGCCCTTGCCTTCCGCGATCAGCGCGGGGATTTCGGCGTTCTTGTCGTGCGTGCTGACCTGCGCGGCGGTCAGGTTCTGCAGCACGAAGGTTTCGTTGGTGCCGCCGGGGTTCTTGATGACGCGCACGGACGATTTGTTCAGGTCCTGCAGCGTCTGGTACTGGGCCTTGTCGGCCGTGCGCACCAGCGCCACCTTGCCGAACGGCGCGTAGCCGGGGAGCATCTCGATCTGGCGGATGCGCGTGACGTTGCGGGTGATGCCGCCCACGGCAACGTCGAACTTGTCGCCCTGCAGGTCCTTCATGAGGTTGGGCCAGCTCGTGGCCACGTACTCGACCTTCACGCCCAGTTCCTTGGCCATGAGTTCGATCACGTCGATGTCGTGGCCGCTGTAGCCGGCATCGGTCTTGATGGCGAAGGGGCGGTAGTCGCCGGGCGTGCCCACGCGCAGGACCTTGCTTTCCATGATCTTGTCCAGCCGGGGGCCGGCGTGGGCAGCGGTCACGAGCGACAGGCAGATCACGGCGCCAGCGGCGACCAGGGAACGCATTTTTCGAGCAATCATGGCAAGGGTATCCAGAGGTTGAGGGAGAGGATCGCAACGGCACGGCGGCCATGGCACCGGCCGCGAACGCACCGCTGGCAAGCATAGCGGAGAGCGGTCGCGCTGCGATGCATGGCATGCGGAAAGCGGGCAAAGCGCAACACCGGGCGCACTGGCGGCGGGCCGTGCTGGGGCCCGCGCAGCGCCCCCGCCCCTGCGGCCATTC
>NZ_BAAJYS010000350.1:0-3472 GCF_057543315.1 Acidovorax sp. KPB24-07 | reverse complement strand
GCGCTTTCCGCAGCTGCAGGTGCTGTTTTCATCGGGCGCGGGCGTGGACCAGTTCGACTTCGCCGCGCTGCCGCCCGAGTTGCCCGTGGTGCGCATGGTGGAGCCGGGCATCGTGCAGGGCATGGTGGAGTACGTGACGCACGCCGTGCTGGGCCTGCACCGCGACATGCCCCAGTACCGCCGTCAGCAGCAGCAAGGCGAATGGCGCGTGCTGCCGGTGCGCCCGGCCAGCGAACGCCGGGTGGGCGTGCTGGGCCTGGGCTCGCTGGGGCAGGCGGTGCTGGCCCAATTGCGGGGCCTGGGCTTCGACTGCGCGGGCTGGAGCCGCTCGCGCCACCAGTTCGCCGGCGTGCACTGCTACGCGGACCGGCACGAACTGCCGGCCTTCCTGGCGCGCACCGACATCCTGGTGTGCCTGCTGCCGCTGACCGATGCCACGCGGGGCTTTCTGAACAAGGACCTGTTCGCGCAACTGCCGGCCGGTGCCGGGCTGGTGCACGTGGGGCGCGGGCCGCAATTGATCGACACCGACCTGCTGGCCGCGCTGGCCGTGGGGCAGATCGGCGAGGCGGTGCTCGACGTGACCGACCCCGAGCCCCTGCCGCCGTCGCACGCCTTCTGGCGGCACCCGCGCGTGCAGCTCACCCCGCACATCGCGAGCATGACCCAGCCCCTGAGCGCCGCCAACGTGGTGGTCGACAACCTGCGCCGGTTCGAGGCGGGCGAGCCCATGGTGGGGCTGGTGGACCGCTCGCGCGGCTACTGACGCATGGCGGCCGGCAGCCAGCGTCCCCGGGGGCACCGCACGATCTGCTGCCACCGCGCCAACAACCGCAGCGTGCTGCGCCAAACCCCGCCAAAGCAGCACCACGCGCAGCGGCCCCTGGCCTAACCTTGGGACCATCGACAGACGCCTCACCACCGCCACCGAACCCCTGGCCCGCGACCGGACCCCGCCATGACCCAACTCACCGACCTGCCCCAGCTCGCCTCGCTCGATGCCATCGACCGGGCGCATTTGATCCACCCCGTCTCGCCCTGGCGAGCGCACGAGCGCCGCGGCCCGACCGTGCTGTCCTCGGGCCGGGGGGCATGGCTCACCGATGCCAGGGGCAACGAGCTGCTGGACGCCTTCGCCGGCCTGTGGTGCGTGAACGTGGGCTACGGCCAGGAGAGCGTGGTGCAGGCCGCCGCCGAGCAGATGCGCCGCCTGCCCTACGCCACGGGCTACTTCCACTTCAGCAGCGAGCCGGCCATTCTTCTGGCCGAAAAGCTGGTGCAGATCACGCCGAAATCGCTGAACCACGTGTACTTCACGCTGGGCGGCTCCGAAGCGGTGGATGCCGCCGTGCGCTTCATCGTGCAGTACCACAATGCCATCGGCCAGCCGGCCAAGAAGCACTTCATCGCGCTGGAGCGCGGCTACCACGGCTCGTCGTCCACGGGCGCCGGGCTCACCGCCCTGCCCGCCTTCCACCGCGGGTTCGACCTGCCGCTGCCGACGCAGCACTACATTCCCTCGCCCAACCCCTACCGCGCCGCGGACCCGTCGGACGGTCCGGCCATCATCGCGGCCTCGGTGGCGGCGCTGCGGGCCAAGGTGGCCGAGCTGGGCGCGGACAACGTGGCGGCCTTCTTCTGCGAGCCCATCCAGGGCTCGGGCGGGGTGATCGTGCCGCCCCAGGGATGGCTCAAGGCCATGCGGGAGGCCACGCGCGAGCTGGGCATCCTGATGGTGGTGGACGAGGTCATCACCGGCTTCGGCCGCACCGGCCCGCTGTTCGCCTGCGAGGCCGAAGGCGTGTCCCCCGACATCCTCACGCTGGCCAAGGGACTGACGGCCGGCTACGTGCCCATGGGGGCGACGGTGATCTCGGATGCGCTGTACGCCAGCATCGCCGACGGTGCACCCGAGGGCGCGCCCATCGGCCACGGCGCCACTTACTCCGCCCACCCGGTGAGCGCGGCGGTGGCGCTGGAAGTGCTGCGGCTGTACGAGGAAGGCGGCATTCTCGCCAACGGCCAGCGCGGCGCCGCGCCTTTCGCGGCCGGGCTGGATGCCTTGCTGGCGCACCCGCTGGTGGGCGACTCGCGCCACCGCGGCCTGCTGGGCGCGCTGGAGCTGGTGAGCGACAAGGCGACCCGGCGCGGGTTCGATCCGGCGCTGGGCCTGTCCGAGCGCATCGCGGCCACGGCGTACCGCAACGGCATCGTGTTCCGCGCCTTCGGCGACAACATTCTTGGCTTTGCGCCCGCGCTCACCTACACCGAGGACGAGTTCGCCGAAATGTTCAAGCGCCTGCGAAAGACGCTGGACGACGTGCTGGACGCGCCCGACGTGCGCGCCGCGCTCAAAGGCTGAAACCGGCGGCAACGCCCCCGCAACGCCAACACAGCGACCGCGCGCCGCCGCAGAATCGAAGCCTCCTTCACGTCCCGATGCCGCCATGATGAACGAAGCCTTCAAGATCGACCGCCTGGACCTGCGCATCCTCGCGCAGCTGCAGAAGAACGGGCGCATGACCAACGTGGACCTGGCGGACGCGGTGGGCCTGTCGCCCAGCCCCTGCCTGATCCGCGTCAAGCGCCTGGAGCAGGCGGGCTACATCGCCGGCTATGGCGCGCATCTGCGCCTGGAAAAGCTGGGCGACACGCTCACCGTGTTCACCGAGGTCACGCTCACCGACCACCGCCGCGAAGACTTCACGCGCTTCGAGGCCGCGATCCGCGAGGTGGACGAGGTGCTCGAATGCCACCTGGTGAGCGGCGGCTACGACTACCTGCTGCGCTTTCTGACGCGCGGCGTGAACCATTACCAGGAGGTGATCGAGGACCTGCTCGAACGCAACCTCGGCATCTCCAAGTACTTCAGCTACATCGTCATCAAGACGCCGTTCATCAAGACGCACTGTCCCATCGAGCGGCTTTTTCCCCACCAGCGCTGACCGCCCTCCAGACGCCCATGCCCGACACCGCCCACCGCCCGCCGGCCCGCTTCGTGCGGCTGGCCGAGACCGATCGCCCCCCGATCGCCCTGACGATCGATGGCCTGCCTGCCGCCGCGCTCGCTGGCGACACCCTGCTGGTGGCGCTGCTGCAGCACGGGCGGCGGGTGCGCGACAGCGAGTTCGGCGACGGCCCGCGCGCGGGCTTTTGCCTCATGGGTGCCTGCCAGGACTGCTGGGTGTGGACGCCTTCGGGCAATCGGCTGCGCGCCTGCTCCACCCCGGCCGAAGCCGGCATGGAGGTGCTCACCCACCCGCCCGCGGCGCACTGGCCGGTGACGCCGGACCTGCGCGAATCGCTGGCGCGCCATGCGCAAGGGGACGCGGCATGAGCACCCCCACCGCCACCCCAGTCACTAACCCTACCGGCTCGCCCCGCATCGTGGTGGTCGGCACCGGCCCGGCCGGCGTGCGCGCCGCCCAGGCGCTGGTGCAGGCCGGCCTGCGCCCCACCGTGGTGGATGAAA
>NZ_BAAJYS010000349.1:0-3497 GCF_057543315.1 Acidovorax sp. KPB24-07 | reverse complement strand
GCGATGCCGTCGATCACGCTGGTGATGTCGGCGATGCGGCGCGAGGACTGGGCGATGCCGTCCATGGTGCCCACCACCCGCTCCACCGCGTCGCGCCCGCGCCGTGCCACGTCGCTGGCCGACACCGCCAGGTGGGTGGCCTGCTGGGCCGCATCCGCGCTGTGGCGCACGGTGGACAGCAACTCTTCCATGCTGGCTGCGATTTCCTCCAGGTTGGAGGCCGTCTGCTCGGTGCGCGCCGACAGGTCCGAATTGCCGGCCGCGATCTCGGCGCTGGCGCCGGCCACCGACGTGCTGGCCTGCCGCATGCCGATCACCAGGCCGGTCAGGCGCGCCTGCATGCCATCCAGGCGCGCCAGCATGGCCCGCACCTCGTCACGGTTGCCGGCGCCGATGGCCGGCACGGTGGAGGTCAGGTCGCCTTCGGCGATGCGGTCCGCCACCGTGGATGCATGCGACAGCGGCCGCAGGATGGAACGCGACAGCACCACGGCGCACACCAGCGCCAGCAGCAGCCCCAGCACCGAGCCGCCCACCAGCAGCGCGATGCCCTGGCGTTCGCTGGCGGCGGCGGCGGCCCGGTCTTCCTCCACCTGCTTGCGCTGGTAGTCGGCCATGTCGTTCACCGCCGCGGCATAGCGGTCGGCCGCGGGGCGCAGCAGTTTGCCCACCGCATCCGGCGGCAGGGTTTCGCCGGCCTTGCGCCGCTTGACCAGGTCGTCGCGCGCCCCCCGGAAAGCGTTTCCCGCGGTGTCGATGGCCTCGAAGATGCGCTTGGATTCGCTGTCCGTCGCCAGCTCTTCGAGCCGCTTGCGCACCTCGGTCGATCGGGCGGAGGTGGCCTTGCGGTCGGCATCGATGCGCGCGGCATAGGCGGGGTTGTCGATTTCCAGCAGGGTTTCGGCGCGCGAGGAACTCAGCACCACGATCGCGTGCAGTTCGCGCGCCAGCAAGGCCCGCTCCGCCGCCGGTCCGCCCAGGCCATCGGCGATGTCCTGCAGTTCCATGAGCCGCCAGATGCCCACGGCAGCGGCGAGGGACATGACCAGGCAGATGACCCCGAAAGCCAGGGCAAGGCGCAGGGAAAGGCGGGCGTTGTTCAGGGTCATGTCAGATACCGGTGAGAAAGGCCGCAGGCGGGAAAGAGCGGCCGGCGGTGCGCCAGGCGCATGGGGTGGGGTCCATGGTAAGTATCGGCACCGGTTCTGACAACTTGATACAAGCGCAAAAAAAGAGCGGCTGGATCGCTCCGGCCGCTCTTTCGCGAGGCAGGCGGCATGGAAGGCCGCCCGCTCAATTCATAAGCCCCTTCAGGCGTTCGTCTGCAGCGCGGCAATGCGCTCTTCGATCGGCGGGTGGGTGCTGAACAGCTTGCCGATGCCGCCGGCGATGCCCAGGGCGGCCATGTTCTTGGGCAGTTCGGCCGGGTGGGCGCCGCCCAGGCGGGCCAGCGCGTTGATCATGGGCTGCTTGCGGCCCATCAGTTGCGCCGCGCCAGCGTCGGCACGGAATTCGCGCTGGCGGCTGAACCAGGCCACGATCATCGACGCCAGGAAGCCCAGCAGGATGTCGAGCACGATGGTTGTGGCGTAGTAGCCGATGCCGGGGCCGGAGCTGTTCTCGTCGTTCTTGCGCAGGAAGCTGTCCACCGCATAGCCGATGACGCGGGACAGGAACACCACGAAGGTGTTCATCACGCCCTGGATCAGCGTCATGGTCACCATGTCGCCATTGGCGATGTGGGCCACCTCGTGGCCGATCACCGCCTCGACCTCCTCGCGCGTCATGCCCTGCAGCAGCCCGGTGGACACCGCCACGAGGGCATTGTTCTTGAACGCGCCGGTGGCGAACGCGTTGGGGTCGCCGGGGAAGATGCCGACCTCGGGCATGCCGATGCCGGCCTTGTCGGCGAACTTGCGCACGGTCTCGACGATCCAGGCCTCATCGGCCGACCCGGTGCCGTCGATGATCTGCACGCCCGCGCTCCACTTGGCGACGGGCTTGCTGATCAGCAGCGAGATGATGGCGCCGCCGAAGCCCATGATGAAGGCAAAGCCCAGCAGTGCCCCCAGGTTCAGGCCATTGGCGGTCAGGAAGCGGTTGACGCCCAGCAGGCTGGCGACGATGCCCAGCACCACCACGACGGCGACGTTGGTCAACAAGAAAAGCGCGATTCGTTTCATCGAAGGGTTCTCCACGGAGGGATACGGGGGTGTGACCAGCGGCAGGAACGCGCTGTCACAAACCGGAAAATGGGGATGGTGCGCAGGCGTTCAAGCCGTGTTCGCAGCGTTGCGATGGCCCTGGTGTGGTTTGTTATGCGGGGCGCGCGCTGCGGAATACGAGGGAGTCATCATAGAAGCAAAAGTTCTCGTTCTCGGGCCACCAGCCGGGCACTCCGAGCACCGGCAGCGGCAGAAAAGGCTTGGTGGCCAGGTGCACCGCATCGAGCGCGCCGGCCAGCCAGGCATCCACATCCGCTACCGAATCCATAGCACCCTGCGCTTGATACACATGCGCCGTGATCGGTTTTCTTGGTGCCTCGAGTTTTTCCAGCAAGGCATGGCCGAACAGCACCAGCTGCGCCTGCCGCCACAGCGGCCGCAGATCGACGAACAACCGCCGCCAGTCGCGCGCCGCCAGCGCCTGCCACAGCGGCGCGGGGGCGAACAGCACGGCGCCGTTTTCATCGAACAGCGTGATCGCATCGCGCAGCGGCCCGCGCACCGCGCCCACCCCGGTCTGGGCGATGGCCTCGGCCTGCAGGGCATTCAGCCGGCGCTTGGCCTGCGGGTACCGCAGCCAGACCAGGCCATTGAAGAAATCGTGCAGGTTGTCGCGGGTGGGGACGGTGCCGGTGTCGAAGATGAACGCCTCGTAGGCCTGGCCCGCCGGCAGCGCCGAGTGCGCCACGAAGCGCACGGCGGCGCCCGGCATCCGGTTCAGGGCGTCCGGCAGGGGCGTGCCGGACTGCCACGCCGCCCGGACCGCGGGGCCCAGGTGTTGGAACGGCTGCAGCCAGGGCGGTACCGCGCCGAGCGCGCCAGGGCCCACGGATTCAGCGCGCCTCAGGGAGGTAGCGGACCGCGTTGGGCTGCGTCTGGGGCTTCAACTCGAACTGGTCGGGGAATTTCTTGAACAGCTTGGTCGATGCCGTGTTCTTGCCCAGCAGCTTGGCGTCGTGCAGCAGTTTCACGATGTCGCCCAGCGGCTGCCACTGCCCGGCCCTCAGGGCAGGGGCATGGTCCAGGATGTGGCGGACGCTCACGGCCTCGCCCGCACCCGAGGCCGACCGCGCCCGCCGGCCACCCGCCCCAGCGTCATCCGCCGCCTTGGCCGCCGTGGTGGAAGCCGCCTTCCTGGCGGCGGCTTTCTTCGCCGGCGCCTTCCTGGACGGTGCGGCCTGCACCGCCGGCTTGGGCGCAGCGGCCTTGCGGGGGGGTGGTTTTGCGCGCGGGGCGTTTTCTTGGCCGCGGGGCTTCGCGGGGGCCGGTGGT
>NZ_BAAJYS010000348.1:0-3497 GCF_057543315.1 Acidovorax sp. KPB24-07 | reverse complement strand
CGCCAAGCGCGCGGGGGCCGGCAAGCGCGGCGGCGTGGGGCGCGGGCTGGCCTCGGGCGCGAGCATGTTCGTGCGGCTGTACGTGCTGCGGCTCGGGTTCCTGTGCGGCGGTGCCGGTTTCCTTTACTGCCTGTTCGTGGCCCTGGAAGCGTTCTTCCGGTATGCCGCGCTGGAGTACGACAGCGACCGCCTGAGCGAGAGCGTGCGCCGGTGAAACCTTCGGATGTCTTCGCACGCCTGTCCGGCGTGGCGGCTTTCATGGTGCCCGGCCTGGCCCTGTGGCTGCGATCGGGCTATTCGTGGGGCGCGGTGGTCCTGCTGCTGTGCAGCCTGGCCACGGCCGGCGTGTGGCTGCGCCGGCCCCCGGGCCGCGAGGCCTGGTGGCTGTTCGCCTCCATCGTCGCCATGGGCTTCGTGTGGGCCCTCGATTTCGACCCGGCCCAGGGCGGCTGGTCCAACCTGGACCGGCCGTCCAAGTATCTGCTGGCACTGCCCTGCCTTTTCTACCTGCTGGCCTACCCGCCGCGTGCGGTCTGGCTGTGGTGGGGCCTCGCCGTGGGGGCGTGCGGCGCGGGGCTCATCGGCATCTACCAGACCGGCGTGCTGCACCTGCTGCGCGCCAACGGCTACACCAATGCGATCCAGTTCGGCGGCCTGAGCCTGCTGCTGGGCCTGATGTGTTCGGCGGCCCTGCTCGTGCAGTGGGGCCGCTGGGCACCCTGGCAGCGCGTGGGCTGGGTGGTGTGCATCCTGCTGGGCTTCGAGGGCTCGCTGCTGTCGGAGTCGCGCGGGGGCTGGCTCGTGCTGCCGCTGGCGCTGCCCGTGTGCGCGTGGCTGCAGGCCCGCTGCGGCCAGCGCCGGCTGGCGATGGTCGGGGCGGCGCTGATCCTGGCCGGCATGGCGGGCCTCATGGCGCTCAAGGCGCACGACGTGCGCTCCCGCGTGGACGAGGCGCGCCAGGAGATCACCCAGTACGAATCCAAGGGCGATGCGGCCAGCTCGGTCGGGCAGCGGCTCGCGCACTGGAAACTGGCCTGGTCCATGGGCCTGGACCGGCCGCTCACCGGCTGGGGCCGCTACGGCTACGAGGCCGAGAAGCAGCGGCGCGTGGCCGCGGGGCAGGCCCATCCGTTCGTGCTGCGGTTCAGCCATGCGCACAACGAGGTGCTGGACATCTTCGCCAAGCGCGGCCTGCCCGGCGTGGCGGTGCTGCTGCTGTTCTATGCGGTGCCGCTCGCGCTTTTCTGGCCGACGCGCCGGCGCGTCTGCCGGACCACGGAGCACGGCACCATGGACCCCCAGGTGCTGTGCCTGCGCATGGTGGGCGTGCTGCTGCCCATCGCCTACATCGGCTTCGGGCTCACGCAGGTGTTCCTGGGCCACAACAGCGGCACCATGTTCTACCTGTTCATGTGCATGCTGGTGCTGGCCATCCTGCAGGGCCGCGAGCGCGATGCACTGCGGCGGCGGGCGGCGCCGGCCGCCGTGCCGCAGGGCCCCAGCCGGCCCGCCGCTGCCTCCTCCTGACTGCCAAGAAGGTTTCGCCATGCACGTGCTGCTCGTCAACAACTCCCCGATCCCGGTCTACGGCTATGGCGGCACCGAGCGCGTCATCTGGGACCTGGGCCAGATGCTGGTGCGCCTGGGCCACCGCGTGAGCTACCTGGTGCCCGAGGGCTCCACCTGCGACTTCGGCGCGGTGCTGCCCATCCGGCCCGATGCGCCGTGGGATTCGCAGATTCCCGCCGACGTGGACATCACGCACTTCCAGTTCAACCCCCGCACCGAGATCGGCACGCCCTACCTGGTCACCGAGCACGGCAATGCCCGAAAGCCCAAGCCGCTGCCGCGCAACACCGTGTTCCTCTCGCGCGACCATGCGGCGCGCTACGGCTCCACCGAGTTCGTCTACAACGGCCTGCAGTGGGAGAGCTACGGCGCCGTGGACTTCGCCCGGCCCCGCGACCACTACCACTTCCTGGGCAAGGCCGCGTGGCGCGTGAAGAACGTGAGCGGCGCCATCCGCGTGGCCCAACTGGCCGGGGTGGAGCTGGACGTGCTGGGCGGCGACCGCATCAATTTCCGCCGGGGATTCCGGTGGACGCTGTCGCGCCGCATCCATTTCTTCGGCATGGTGGGCGGCGCGCAGAAGACCGAGCGGCTCAACGCCTCGCGCGGGCTGATCTTTCCGGTGCGCTGGCACGAGCCCTTCGGCCTGGCCGTCATCGAGAGCCTGTACTTCGGCTGCCCCGTGTTCTCGACGCCCTACGGCGCGCTGCCGGAACTGGTGCCCGCCGAATGCGGCGTGCTGGCGGACAACGCCAGTGCCCTGGCCGAGGCGGTGCGCGCCAACCGCTTCGATCCCCGGGCCTGCCACGACCATGCCGTGCGCCACTTCGGCGCCGAGCGCATGGCGCGCGACTACCTGCGCATGTACGAGCGTGTGCTGGCGGGTGAGACGCTCAATGCCCAGGCGCCCGTGATCCAGGGCGAGGCCCGCTCGCTCGCCTGGCGCAACTGAGCCGGGGCGGGCGCGGCGCCGCGCTGCGCTCAGACCGCCGCGTGAACCGTGAACCCCATCGGCACCGGGCCGAAGTCCTGGATCACCTTCAGTCCCAGCGACCGGGCGCCTTGGCGGTGGTGATGCAGCCGTCCGTGCGGCCGTGCCGGCATTCCACGGCGGCCTGCGCATTGCTGTTGACGAAGCACAGCTCCGCGCCGGGGGGCGCCAGCTGCTGCGGCGCGGGATGGGTCGAGATGGTGCGGGGCGCCTCGCCCGTGCGCGATGCCAGGATCATGTTGAAAGTGGGCATCACGAAGACATCCACCATCTGGAAGCGGTTCAGGTTGGAGAACACGAGCTTGTGCAGGTCGGGATACGCCACGCACCCCAGCACCGCGATGGCCGGGTCGTCATGGAGCGACTCCGCGGCGATCTCGAAGGTGGGGTGCAGGTGCACGGTGCCTTTGCGGCCGTTGCGCCGGAACCATTCGTGGGCTGCGGCTTCGCAGTTGGTGCCGGCCGGCCCGAGGGTGTGGATGACCCGGATGTCTTTGACTGCCATGGTGGAACGGGGTGGATCGGTGAGCAAAGTGGACCCCTCGGTCGGGTATTCCGTTGGGCGGAATGCAGGATAAGGGAAACCGCCTTCCGAAGCCACCCGGATCCCGGGGCCAAGCCGCAGAACGAACGAAACAGATGTGACCATGCGCAACAGCGGGCGCATTCGCGTGATGGCGACCCCGGGGGTATGCCGACGCTCGCGTGGCGCGTGCCACGCCCTCGCAGGGAGGTCAGGCGCTCGCCAACGGCAGGCTGAGCACGAAGCAGGCGCCGCTCTCGCCGTCCGGGCGGTCCTCGCAGCGCACCGTGCCGCCCGAGCGTTCCGCGATGGACCGCACCAGCGCGAGCCCCAGGCCCACGCCGCCAGCGCGCTCGCTGGCGCCGGGCAGCCGGTAGAAGGGTTCGAAGATGCGCTCGCGCTGGGCCGGCGGCA
>NZ_BAAJYS010000347.1:0-3507 GCF_057543315.1 Acidovorax sp. KPB24-07 | reverse complement strand
CGGCCGGGGGCGGCGGGATCGGCACGTCCACCGGGGGCTTCGGCGGCTGGAGCGGTGGCAGTGGCGGCGGCAGCAGCAGCGATGGCGGCGGCTTCAGTTCGGGCGGCGGCGGCGATTTTGGCGGCGGCGGCGCCTCGGGAGACTGGTGACCATGGCAAAGACCTCCCTGACCCCCTCGGCCGCCCCTTCGGCCCTATCGCGCATCGCGCGGCTCGTGCGGCACCGCTGGGTGGAAGGCCGCCTGCATCAGGCCCTGCCGCCCGACGTGCTGGAGCGCATCACGCGCCGCGTGGCCGCCAGCGAGCGCCGCCACACCGGGCAGATCCGCATCTGCGCCGAAGGCGGCCTGCCCACCAGCTACCTGTGGCGCGGCGCCAGCGCCCGCGAGCGGGCCGTCACGCTGTTCGGCAAGCTGCGCGTGTGGGACACCGAGCACAACAACGGCGTGCTCATCTACCTGCTGGTGGCCGAGCAGGCCATCGAGATCGTGGCCGACCGGGGCCTGGCCCGCGCCGTGCCGCCCGAGACCTGGCGCACCCTGGTCGTGCACATGGGCGAGGCCTTTCGCGCCGGGCGCTACGAGGACGGGCTGACGCAGGCGCTGGCGGAGGTGTCCGCCCTGCTGGTGCAGCACTTTCCGGCGAACGCGCAGGCCGCGCCGGGCACCGCGGAGGGTGCGGGGCTGCCCGATGCGCCGGTGCTGAGCGGCGATGCGCTGCTGAAGGAATAGCCGGCGTCACGGGCGCCAGCGCTTCGCAAAACGGTCCATCCGTGCGCGAAGGGATCGGCCCCTGCCGGTGGGCCGCACTAACATCGCCGGCACTGCCAGCGCCCGAGCGCGGCAGGAAAGGCGACCCATGGACCCTCTACGACATTCCGGCCGTGTCCGGCCGCGGGAGCACAGCCCCGAACCCCGCACAACGCCCGAGCGGCGCGTTATCGCCCGCACGACAGGGCCAGGGCAAGGACATGGCGAGTCTCCACCCCTGTCGCCGCGCCGCACGACCGAAGCCACGCACGAGGCCGGGCCCTCGTCGTCGTTGCCGCCACGCACAGCCGTGCCGCGGCCACTGCGCACTCCGGCACCCGGCATCGCCTCGCAGCAGTCCGTCGACGGGCGTGCCTCGCCGGATGCCGATTTGGCAGCAGAGGCCCGCGTTTCCCGCCCAACCCCTCAAGCCGCGTTGGACCCCGTGTCACCTCGGTCTGACGACGACGCCCCCTCCATCGACAGCCCCGAACAATTGCTACAGGAGTTGGGCGCGTTGGGCATTCCTGGCCCATTGAGGCCGGCGCAGCTGTTGGATCTGGTGGCACTGTCCGCACAACGCCCTGATCTGGAGGACCGCATCCGGAACGTGGCGGCCGCATTGACAGGTCAAAAGTTCGAACGCGGTTTCAAAACGGAACTGGAAACGCTGTGGCGCCAACATCGCCACAGCCACCCCGTGGCGGCCCACTTGATCGAAATGATCATGAGCCCTGAAAGCGTGACGGTGACCACGGCCGCTTCGCCTGAGCACGGAAACGAAGAATCGGACTTCGATACCGACTTGGAAGCCGACCTCGATGCCCATGTCGGGAACCAACGCGAGGTTCCGCTTGACGACAGCGATGGAGAAGCGGGGCTGGAAGGGGGCTTGGACGGTGATGTGAAACTCCTGGAGGCCCCACTGGGCGACCAGATCCAAGCGTGGATGGGCAATGCTGCCGTGCGCGTCGCACCCGACCTCCATGCCTTCGACGACGAACCCCGGGCACCCGCATTCGCCCGGATGTTGGAACGCCTGCGCGATGAGACCCTACCCGAGTTTTCCCCCACGGCAATGGCCCTGCTGAGCCGCCAGGTGGGCACGGTTTTGTTGGCAGTGGCGCGCGATGCCACCTTGCGCGACCAGGTGTACCTGGTTTCGCAAACCGCTCTGGGCGACTGTCGGGACAACCTGCTCGAAGGTTTTTCCAAAGTAATGCTGGCCGTCCGCAACTGGCAGACGGTGCAGGGCGTGCGGGCCGGCAGGATCAACGAAGTGCAGCTCAACGGCCTGACAGGCCAGCAATTTCGGCTGTCTCTGCTGGAAACCGCCACGAACCGGCTCATCAACCGGCTGAAACAGGATCCCGACTTGCCCCCCTGGAAAGCCAAGTGGTTGGAAAAAGACCCGCTGGAAACCATGGTGCATGCCAAGGCAGCACTGAAAACGGCATTGCAACTCCCCCAGGAAACGGTGCAGGAACTGAGCGACCTCTGGCTCAGCGCACTGAACCCGGACGACATCGCAGCCCTGCATTCCGAGGTCCTGGCGCAAGCGTCCGATCCGCAGGCCTACCCAGCGTTTCTGATGCACCACGAGACATGGCGTGTCGGCATGCAGGAACTGCACAAAGCGACGTTCGAGCCATTGAAGGACGCCCGGGACAACCATCCGTTCCTTCAATTGCCCTGGCCGGACGATCATGAAAGCCCCGCCGCTTTCGAATACTCGCGACAGGCCCGTGAGATCTACAGCGAGTGGGAAACCTCGGTGAATACGCACCTTCAGGCCTTGGCGGCTCAGGCGGGCGGAGCGATGCCGCCGAACCATCCCAGACCGCCGAGGCCGGGCCGTCGCGCAGAACCGGCCCCGGATAACCGCCAGGACTTTCGCCCACGGGCCAGGTCACTCCGGCGTGGCCCCCATGCCCGGCACCGCCCACACCCGCCCGCCGCCGGCGGCGAAAAAGCGGCGCTCCGGGCCGGAGGTCATCGTCTGGCCGCCGGTGAACTCGCCGAACGCCGGCAGCACGGTGAGTTGCGGCTCCACCGCGAAGCACGGCAGGCGCAGGGCGTCGCGCCCCCGCCCCCGCAGCACCACGGCGGGATGGACGTGGCCGGCGAGCACGTGCAGCGTCCCGTGCGCCTGCGGGTAGTGGCAGCACGCGAACGGCCCGATCGGCCAGGGCTCGTCCACGATGTTGAACCCCAGGCCGGCCGGCGGATCGCCGGCGTGGCTGTCGTGGTTGCCGCGCACCAGCACCACCTCCAGCGCCGCATGCGCGGCGCGCCATGCCGACAGGGCGGCCAGCACGGCAGGCGACTGCGCTTCGGCCGCATGCAGGAAGTCGCCCAGCACCACCAGCCGCTGCGCGCCTTGCCGGGCGATCGGGGCCGACAGCCGATCAAGGTTGTCGCGCGTGGTGCCGGAGGGCACGGGCAGCCCGCGCGCGCGGAAGGTGTCGGACTTGCCCAGGTGCACGTCGGCCACGAACAGCGTGCGGCCGGCCGGCCACCACAGGGAGCGGTCGGGCAGCAGGTGGACTTCGGTGCCGGCCAGGTGGCAGATGGCGGCGCCCTCGGCCGCGGGATGGGTGTCCGTTGCGCTCATGCCTTGATGGTTCTTCACAGCCGGGGCAAGGGCCGCGAGGGCTTGCGCTCGCGGCGCCGCTTCGCGCCGCCGCCCGGTGCGGATTCGTCGGCGGCGGTCAGCGAGAAGTCGAGCGTGCGGCGCACCTCGGCCGCCGCGGACTGCA
>NZ_BAAJYS010000346.1:0-3518 GCF_057543315.1 Acidovorax sp. KPB24-07 | reverse complement strand
TTGAACGACCACGGCTACGATCCCTGCCCGGGCTGGGGGATGCCGGGGACGGATCTTTCGGGACAAATAGCCTGGTCTTTGATTGCGCGGGGCTTTTGAACGGAAATCTCGCTTGTACATCGCTTGGCTCATCGACTCCGACAAACAGTTTTCGGTGTTTTGACCTGAAATCTCGCCCATGCCTGAAGTTTTTGATTGCCTGTATTGCTATTGATTCTGTAGCGTTTGGGGCGTCAGGCTTTCGGTGATGGCCCGGATCACCGCCGCCGGCTGCTCGTGCACGATCCAGTGCGAGGCGCCCGGCACCTCGGTGCGGGTGAGCGAAGGCACCCATTGCGCGAGCCCCTGCAGCAGCCCGGGCAGCAGGGCCGGGTCGTCCAGGCCCCAGACCACGCGGGTGGGCACGTTCACGGTGAGCATCGAATCCGGCAGGGTGAGCGCGCCGGCGGCGGGATCGCCCTCGCGCGGCGGGCGCAGCGGGCTGGCGCGGTAGTAGTCGCACGGGCCCGTCAGGCCGGCGCCCCAGGTGGCGCGGTACTGGTCGCGCACCTCGGGGGTGAGCCACGCGGGCGCGTGCCGTCGGCCCGGTCGAAAAAGCCGAACAGGCGCTGGAAGTCGTCGGCCGCAAGCAGCGCCTCGGCGTCCGGCCGGCAGAGAAAGTGCATGTACTGGCTGGCCGCCTGCTGGGCCGGATTGTTCTGCAGCTCGCGCAGGAACGTGCCCGGGTGTGGCGAATTGACGATCACCAGCCGCTGCATCAACTCAGGCCGCTGGTTGGCCAGGTTCCAGGCCACTGCGCCGCCCCAGTCGTGCGCGATCAGCGCGGCCAGGGGCTGCGAGTCGCCGCATTCGGCCGCGATCAGGGCCGTGATGTCCTGCACCAGATGCTTGGCGCGGTAGGCGGCCACGTCCGGCGGGGCGCTCGACGGCGCGAAGCCGCGCAGCCAGGGCGCCACGCAGCGGTAGCCGCCGTGGGCCGGGTCGGCGAAGTGCTCCAGCAGCGCATCCCAGATGAAGGCGCCTTCGGGAAACCCGTGCAGGAACAGCAGCACCGGGCGGCCGCGCTCGCCGCGGGTGCGGCAGTGCAGCGTGGTGCCGTGGGGCAGGGCGTGCGCAATGGTGTCGATCATGGTGCTCTGCCTTGGATCGCAGCCCGCGCATGACCTGTCTGCGCGGGCGCCTAGTTGTCTTCCGAATCCTCGTCCAGGGGCGCCTCTTCGGTGCCGTCCTGCGCCTCGGGCGACGGGCCGGCCACCGGGTGGGACCACTGCCACAGCAGTTGCGCCACCTCGTCCACCCCTTGCTTCTTGAGGGCCGAGAACATCTTGACCTCGCCGCCGCCGGCCTGCAGTCGCGTGATGGACAGCACCTTTGCCTGCTCGGCGCGGGTGAGCTTGTCGGCCTTGGTGAGCAGCACCAGGAATTTCAGGCCCGATTCGACGCGCGGGCGCACGGCCTCCAGCAGCGCCTCGTCCAGCTCGGTCAGGCCCAGACGCGGGTCGCACAGCAGCACGATGCCGGTCAGGCTCTGGCGGGTGACCAGGTAGCTCAGCATCACCTGCTGCCAGCGGATCTTGTCCGAGCGCGACACGGCGGCGTAGCCGTAGCCGGGCAGGTCGGCCAGCACGGCGTCGGTCACGCCCTGCTTGCCCAGCGAGAACAGGTTGATGTGCTGCGTGCGACCGGGCTTCTTGGAGGCGAAGGCCAGCTGCTTTTGCTGCGTGAGCGTGTTGATGCAGGTGGACTTGCCGGCATTGGAGCGGCCGACGAAGGCGATCTCGGGCACATCGATGGGGGGCAGGTGGTGCAGTTGCGCCGCCGTCGTCAGGAACCGCGTGGTGTGCATCCACCCCATGGCGACTTTGGCGTCCGGTGCGGGCGGGAGGGAGCCAGCAACTGGCGCATGTGATGTAGTCGTCATAACGGGGGTTACCAAGGATAGAGGGCCAGGGGGTCGCATTGTAGAATCGCGCCGTTTTGCGCCCATAACACAAGAACCCTCGATATGAAGAAATTGCTTGCTCCCATGCTGATGGCTGCCGTGCTGGCAGTTGCTGCTTTCCCGGCTTTTTCTCAGGGGGCCGCCCCCGCTGCCGCGGCGCAAAAACCCGCCAAGCCGGATCTGGCCAAGGGTGAGGCCACCTTCACGGCCGTGTGCGTGGCCTGCCACGCGGCCGATGGCAACTCCGCCATCGCCATCAACCCCAAGCTGGCCCAGCAGCACCCCGAATACCTCGTCAAGCAGTTGCAGGAGTTCAAGTCCGGCAAGCGCAACAACCCCGTCATGAAGGGCTTCGCCTCGGCCCTGTCCGATGACGACATGCGCAACATCGCCTGGTGGGTGGCGTCCAAGCAGGCCAAGCCCGGCTTCGCCAAGGACAAGGAACTCGTCGCCCTGGGCGAGCGCATCTACCGCGGCGGCATCGCCGACCGCAACATTGCCGCCTGCGCCGGCTGCCACAGCCCCAACGGCGCGGGCATTCCGGTGCAGTACCCTCGCCTGTCGGGCCAGCACGCCGACTACACCGCCGCGCAGCTCGTCGCCTTCCGCGACGGCGTGCGCAGCAACAGCCTGCAGATGACGCAGGTCGCCGCCAAGCTCAACGACCGCGAGATCAAGGCCGTCGCCGACTACATCGCTGGCCTGCGTTGACCTGGGTCAATCCCCCGGGCCGGCCACCGTGCCGCGCCCCTGAACCAACCGCCGATAATCACACCCAAGACGGGCGGGTCCTTCTGAACGGATGGCCCGCCCTTTTGTCTTTCGTCCATGTCTGAAACCACCCACGGCATCCGCATCCACACCCGCTCGCAGGCCATGCGCGCGGCGGTGGAACTGCTGTCGTCCATGCGCTTCGCGATCTCGCTGCTGACGGTGATCTGCATCGCCTCGGTGATCGGCACGGTGCTCAAGCAGCACGAACCCGCCGCCAACTACGTGAACCAGTTCGGGCCGTTCTGGGCCGAGCTGTTCATGGCGCTCAAGCTCAACGCGGTGTACAGCGCGTGGTGGTTCCTGCTGATCCTGGCGTTCCTGGTGGCGAGCACCTCGCTGTGCATCGCGCGCAACGGCCCGCGCTACCTGGCCGACGTGCGCAACTACAAGGAAAACGTGCGGGAGCAGAGCCTGGAGGCCTTCGGGCTGCGGGCCAAAGGGCCGCTGCCCGGCGAAACCCCCGAGGCCGCCGCGCGCCGCATCGGCGACATGCTGGCCGGCGGCGGCTGGAAGGTGCGGCTGCAGCAGCGCACCACGCCGGCCGGGCCCGGAACGGGCTGGATGGTGGCGGCCAAGGCGGGTGCGGCCAACAAGATCGGCTACATCGCGGCGCACAGCGCCATCGTGCTGGTGTGCGTGGGCGGCCTGCTGGACGGCGACCTGGTCGTGCGCGCGCAGATGTGGCTGGGCGGCAAGACGCCGTACAACGGCGGCGGATTGATCTCCGAGGTCCGGCCCGAGCACCGCCTGTCCGAGCGCAACCCGACCTTCCGCGGCAACCTGCTGGTGGCCGAGGGCACGC
>NZ_BAAJYS010000345.1:0-3520 GCF_057543315.1 Acidovorax sp. KPB24-07 | reverse complement strand
CTGTGCTGGGCGTGCGATCCCTCCAGCCCGCTCGGCACACCCGACCCCGCGCTGGCCGCCTGGGCCCGGATCGGGGCGCAAGACGGCGCACTGCGCGTGATCGACTGCGCCTACGCCCCCCTGCGCCTGGAGGGCACCGCCAGCCACATGCCCGCCAACGCCTGGCAGCTGTGGACGCCCAACAAGGCCCTGGGCCTGACGGGCGTGCGCGCGGCCTATGCCATCGCGCCGCAGGCGCAGCCGCCGCAAGACCTGGCCGCGCTGCGGTCGCTGGCGCCATCGTGGCCCATCGGCGCCCATGGCGTGGCGCTGCTCACGGCATGGACCCTTGCCTCCCCCCAGCGCTGGCTGCTCGACAGCCTGGACACGCTGCGGGTCTGGAAGGCGGAGCAGCAGGCGCTGTGCGAAGCGCTGGGCTGGGCCGTCGTGCCCGGGAGCCTGGCCAACTACTTCGTGGCACGGCCTGGGGGGGATGACCTGCCGGCGGCCCTGCAGCGGTTGCGAGCCCACGGCATCAAGCTGCGCGACGGCACGTCGTTCGGGCTGCCGGGTCAGGTGCGCCTGGGCGTGCTGCCGCCGGGTTCCCAGCAGGCGCTGCGCCAGGCCTGGATCGGCTGACTGCCGCTACCATCCCCGCCTCACCCGCGACCGCTCGAAGGAAGCCGCTCCGCCATGCGCACCATCACCGTCAGCCGCTACGTCACGCCCCTGCGTGAGGGCGGCTCCATGCCCGCCGTCGTCGAGGGCGACGACCTGGGCCTGTATGTGCTCAAGTTCCGTGGCGCGGGGCAGGGCGTGCGGGCCCTGCTCGCCGAGATGATCGCTGGCGGCATCGCCCGCGCGCTGGGCCTGCCCGTTCCCGAGATCGTGCTCGCGCAGTTGGACGTGGCCCTGGCGCAGACCGAGCCGGACCCCGAGATCCAGGACCTGATCCGTGCCAGCGGCGGCCTCAATGTGGGGCTGGACTACCTCTCGGGCGCCGCGAACTTCGACCCGGCGGTGGATGCTGTCTCGGACGACTTCGCCTCGCGGCTGGTCTGGTTCGACACGCTGGTGGGCAACGTGGATCGCACGGCGCGCAACACCAACCTGCTGGTGTGGCACCGCAACCCGTGGCTGATCGACCATGGCGCGGCGCTCACTTTCCACCATGCGTGGAACGGCACGGTGGCCGTGCCCGCCAAGCCCTTCGCCCCCATTGCCGACCACGTGCTGCTGCCCCGCGCCACCGCGCTGGCGCAGGTGGATGCGGAACTGGCCGCGCGCCTCACGCCCGCCGTGCTGCAGGGCGTGCTGTCCGAGGTGCCCGATGAATTCCTGCAACTGGCCGGTGCCGACCACGCCGAAGGCCCGTTGACCGCGCCCGGCACCCACCGGCAGGCCTACGCGGATTACTTCGCCGCACGGCTGGCCGGGCGCGGCGCCTGGCTGAAGGGAGCGATCGATGCACGCGGCTGATGTGTACGACTACGCCATCGTGCGCGTGGTGCCGCGCGTGGAGCGCGAAGAATTCATCAATGCCGGCGCCATTCTTTCGTGCCAGCGCACGGGCTTCCTTCAGGCCGCCATGGCACTGGACGAGGCGCGGCTGCTGGCCCTGGACCCTGCGGCCGACCTGGACACGGTGCGCCGGCACCTGGCGGCCATCGTCGCCATCTGCGCGGGCGACACGGGCTGCGGGCCCATCGCGCAGATGCCTTACCGATCGCGCTTTCACTGGCTGACCGCGCGGCGCAGCGGGATCATCCAGACCTCGCCGGTGCACACCGGGCGCTGCACCGATGCGGGCGCGGCGCTGGAGCACATCATGGACCGCATGGTCCGGCCGTTGCGTGCGATGGGTTGAAGGGTTGATGGGGTGATGACGCCGCACCCCGCCTCAGCCGGCGCTGTCCGGTAATGTGAAGTCGAACCGGTAGGCGTGCGACCCGTCGGCGGCGACGTCGATGGTCATGCGACCTTCCAGGCCGGTGAGCGCGTCGGTGCCCGAATCAGGCACCACTGCGATGCGCTGCTCTGGCACGCCGCGCGCCATGGTCGAGCTGTGCTGCAGCACGAAGCTGCCGTGGCGTCCTGCCAGGCTGCCATGCACGGTTTCCATCGCGACGTAGCCGGCCGATCCTGCGGTGGCGCTGCGAAAGGCCAGCATCTCGCCAGTGCTCGTGGCGTCCAGGCTTCCGTGGAAGCGCTTGTCGAGGGACATGCGGAGAAGGCCGCTGGTGCTCGCCGTGTCGCTCAGTGGGTGGGGCGCGGTTTTGACGTCGAAGGGGCCGGTGATGGAATCAGAAATCATGGGTTGTCTCGCAGGTGGAAGCGGCCCGCCCGCTGCAGGAGCGCGCAGGGGGGCAGGGCCTGTCGGTGGAAACGAAGCCGCTATTGAACCGCAAGAACGTGCAACGCAGTTCGGGCCATGCTGGCCGCGAGCCGGGCATGCGGGTCGGGGGACAATACGGCTCCTTCGCCAATCGAACTGCGCCGTGCATTCCGCCCCTTTCGCCTTCGCTGCTCCTCGCCCCACCGTTCCGCTTTTTCCGTGTCCGCTGTTCTGCCGCCGCTGTGGCCGCAGCGCACGGGCCGGGCGCTGACATGGCGGCGCGCTGCGTCATGGTGCTGGGCACGACCAGTGGCGCCGGCAAGAGCTGGCTGGCCACGGCCCTGTGCCGCTGGTACAGCAACCAGGGCCTGAAGGTGGTGCCGTTCAAGGCGCAGAACATGAGCAACAACGCGCGCGTGGTCGCCGGGCCGGGCGGCGGCCACGGCGAGATCGGCAGCGCGCAGTATTTCCAGGCCCTGGCCGCGCGTGCCGAGCCCGATGTGCGCATGAACCCGCTGCTGCTCAAGCCCGAGGCCGACACCCGCAGCCAGGTGGTGCTGATGGGGCAGGTGAGCGAGGAGCTGTCCGCATTGCCCTGGCGCGGCCGCAGTGCGCGGGTGTGGCCGCAGATCGCCGCCGCGCTCGATGCGCTGCGCGCCGAGAACGACGTGGTGGTGATCGAAGGCGCGGGCTCGCCGGCCGAGATCAACCTGCAAGCGAGCGACGTGGTCAACCTGCGCGTGGCGCGGCATGCGGGCGCGAGTTGCCTGCTCGTCACCGACATCGACCGGGGCGGCGCGTTCGCCCACCTCTACGGCACCTGGGCCCTGGTGCCGGAGGATGAACGCGCGCTGATCCAGGGCTTCGTGCTCAACAAGTTCCGGGGCGATGCGGCGCTGCTGGCCCCCGCGCCCGAAATGCTGCAACAGATGACCGGCGTGCCCACCGTGGCCACCATCCCCATGCAGTGGCACCATGGCCTGCCCGAGGAAGACGGGGTGTTCGACGATGCCGCGCGCGCCAGCGGCGTGGTGCACACGACCATCGCCGTGGTGGCCTACCCGCGCATCAGCAACCTCGACGAATTCCAGCCCCTGAAGGCCGTGCCCGGCGTGCGGCTGCTGTGGGCCCGCAGCCCGGCCGACGTGGCGGGGGCCGACTGGATCGTGCTGCCCGGCTCCAAGGCCACGGCGGCCGACCTGGCTT
>NZ_BAAJYS010000344.1:0-3531 GCF_057543315.1 Acidovorax sp. KPB24-07 | reverse complement strand
GGCGGCCAGGGCCTGCTGCAGCCACTGGTCGAATTGGGCCAGCGGGTCGGCCAGGGAGGCGTCTTCGCTCAGTTCCGCGCGCTCGTAGCTCTTGCGCAGGTCGGCGATGGAGGAGGAAAGGGGGCTGCTGCTCATCGGGCGATTGTGCCCCGGCGCGCGCCGCGGGTCAGCGCTTGTGGCCGGGCGCCAGCGCCAGCAGCTTGCCCAGCGCCCGGTCGTGGATGCCCAGGCGGCGCAGTTCGTCGTAGGTGGCCTGGGCATAGTCGCGGGTGGTGCCGTAGATGCCGGTGGCCTGCTCGAAGATGCGGCGGTATTCGTCGTCCCGCAGTACGCCGGCGTGGCTCGGGCTGCGGCGCGACAGCGTGAAGGCGAGGGCGCGCACCGTGCCCTGGGGCGTCTGGCAGGGCAGCCAGCGCGGGTCGTACACCGCCAGCGCCATCTCGCGCTGCCAGAGGTTGACCATGGTCTGGCGGGCGTGCTCGCGGTCCACGCGGAACACCATGCCGCGGCAGCTGCCGCCCGAGAGCATGCCGAACACCAGGCCGGGCCGCTCGGGCGTGCCGCGGTTGATGCGGCTCCACATCTTGAGGGCGCGGTGCCAGCCGTGCACGCGGGCCGGGCGCTGTTCGGCGAAGTCGAAATCGGGCCGCCAGATCAGCGAGCCGTAGCCGAAGATCCACAGATCGTCCTGGCCGCCCCATTCGTCCAGGGTGCGCTGGAGCAGGGGGGCGGGGTCGCGCAAGGGGGCGGGCAGCGGCGTCATGACTCTACAATCGCGGGTTGTCTTCAGCCCCCATTATTTACTTTACGGAGTTCTTCCCATGGCCTTCAGCAGTTCCGATGACGACAGCCAGCAACGTTTTGCCCTCGGGTTCCTGTTCGCGTTGATTGCCCTGGTGGTGTCCTCGGTGGTGGGCGTGACGGTGTACAAGCAGCGCAGCCTGGCGCGCGCGCCGGTGGTCGAGCCCGCCGCCGTGGTGGTCGCACCCGCCGGCACGCTGGTGGTGGCCGAGGACGAAGTGGCCCGCGTGGTGGTGGATGGCGGCGTGGTCCGCTTTTACTTCGCCACGGGCCGTGCCGACCTGGCCCCCGGTGCCGCACCGGCCCTGGCCGACGTGTCGCGTGCCGTGGCCGAAGGCCGCTCGGTGGTGGTCTCCGGTTACCACGATGCCACGGGCGACGCCGCCGCCAACGCGCAGCTGGCCAAGGACCGCGCGCTGGCCGTGCGCGACGCGCTCAAGACGGCCGGCGTGCCCGAAGACAAGATCGACCTGCGCAAGCCCGCCGTCACGCAGGCCGGCGGCAGCAACGCCGAAGCCCGCCGCGTCGAGGTCACGCTGGCACCGCTTTGATCCGGGCGTGAGGGAGTGGCCGCCGGCCGCGTCCTCCGATCCCTCGACAGCAAGCCCGGTCCGCCGGGCTTTTTCTTTGGGCGACGCGTTCCCGAAAGGGGCCTCAATGCAGCCACTGCACGATCTGCTGCGGGGTGAGGTTGCTGCCGCACAGCACGGTCGCCAGCTTCTGCGAGCGCAGCGCGGGGTGTTCCATCACCGCGGCCACGCCGACGATGCCGGCAGGCTCGACCATCAAGCCGGCCGTCTGGAACACCAGCTGCATCGCGCGCCGGATGGCCGCATCGCTCACCAGCAGCACGTCGTCCACCAGGCCTTGCATGTCGTCCAGCGCCTGGGGAACGGGCCGCCGGACCGCGATGCCATCGGCGATGGTCTGCGTGGCGGGCCGCTCGATCAGCCGGCGCGCCTTCCAGGAGGCGGCCATGGCATCCGCGCCTTCCGCGCAAACGCCGATCACCCGCGTGGCCGGCGCACGGGCCTTCGTCCACAGGCCCATGCCATTGAGCAGGGCGCCATTGCCCAGCGGCACCAGCAGGGCATCGAAGGCATCGCGCGCCAGCAGTTCGCGGGCGATGGTGCCGGCGCCTTCGCTGATTTGGGTCTCCAGCCCATCCTCGACCAGCAACGCGCCGGAGGACGCGCAAAAGCGCCGGGCCTCTTCCTTGGCGGTGTCGAAGTCGTCGCTGTGCAGGCGCACCTCCGCGCCCATCGCGCGCATCCGCTCGACCTTGAAGGCATTGGCGGTGGTGGCGGTATAGACCACCAGCGGCCAGCCGCGGGCGCGGCACACATAGGCCATGGCCTGCCCCCAATTGCCGGCCGTGGCGCAGACCAGGAGCCGGCCGGCCAGCGCCGCCGCGTTGTCCTTGAGAAAGAAGTCGGCGCCGCGCCCCTTGAACGAGCGCAGCGGGTTCAGCGTTTCGACCTTGAGCGTCAGGGCGGCGCCCAGCGCCTGGCTGAGCGGCTCGCATTCGTACTGCGGGCTGTGGAGAAACACGGGGTCGATCAGGGAGGCCGCGCGCTCGATGTTGCGCAGCGAGAGGCGGTGGGGGGTGTCGATAATGGTCATGCCCAAAGTATGCAAACCGGGGCGGTGGGCCAGGCCGCGATTGCGCCCCCGCCAGCGCCGCCTCGCCGCATTGTGGGCGCCTTCCACGCGGCCTTCGTGCAACCCTCCGACGCCATGCCCCTCGACGCCTTCGACCGCCAGATCCTCGACCTCTACCAGCGGGACACCCGCGTGCCCAGCGAGCAGATCGGCGCGCGCGTCGGCCTGTCCGCCGCGGCGGTGCAAAGGCGGTTGAAGCGCCTGCGGGAGGCGGGCGTCATCCAGGCCGAGACCGCCCAGCTCGATTGCACCCGGCTGGGCCTGGGCATCACGGCCATCGTGCAGGTCGACCTGATCGACGAGTCGGCACGCGCCACGCGGGCCTTCCGCGAGACCGTGGGACAGCGCGGCGAGGTGCAGCAATGCTACGGCGTGGCCGGCAGCGTCGACTACGTGCTGATCGTCATCGTGCCCGATCTGGCGGCGTACGAGGCCTTCTGCGAGGCGTGCCTGCTGCACGACCCCAACGTGCGCAGCTTCACCACGCAGATCGTTCTGGATGCGCACCAGCGCGGCGCACCGCTGGCCATCCCCGCGCTGGATCGGTGATCAGGTGCTGCCGCGCACGACGAGTTCGTAGCCCAGCTCGACGCATCCCGGCCCGGTGGGCGCGCCGCGCATCAGCCCGAGCAGCATCGCCGCGCCGGCGCGCCCGACCTCGGCGCGCGGCGTGCGCACGGTGGTGAGCGGCGGCACCATCTGGTCGCTGCCCTCCAGGTCGTTGAACCCGGCCACCGCGATCCGCCCGGGCACCGCCACCCCCAGCCGGTTGGCGGCCAGCAGCCCGCCCTGGGCGATGTCGTCGTTGCAAAAGAAGATGGCATCCACGCCGGGCATGCGGCGCACCACCTCTTCGAACAGCCGCGCGCCCAGTGCGACCGACGAGCGCTCCGGGCTGAGCACCTCCAGCGCCGGGTCGTACAGGCCCGCCTCGCGCAGGCAGCGGCGGTAGCCCTCGGCGCGCTGCAGCGTGCGCGGGTCCAGCTGGGCGGCGCAGAAGGCGATGCGGCGGCGGCCCCGGTCCAGCAGGTGGCGGGTGATGGCCGCGCCCGCATCGGTCTGCGAAAA
>NZ_BAAJYS010000343.1:0-3540 GCF_057543315.1 Acidovorax sp. KPB24-07 | reverse complement strand
CGCGCTGACGTCGTCCGGCGGCCAGCTCAGCCTGGACCTGTTCGCCCGCTACGGCGCGCAGCCGCTGCGCATCGCGGGATCGCAGCCGCCGGCCTATCCGGGCGTGGCCCGCACGGTGCAGACCGCGCTGCGCAGCTTCAACGGCCAGTACATGGCGCCCACGCTGCACCTGCAGCCCGGCGACACGCTGCGCATCCGGCTGGTGAACGAACTGCCGGCCAACGTGAAGGGCCAGTCCTCGCTGGACTACCTCAACCACCAGAACAGCACCAACCTGCATTTCCACGGCCTGCACGTCGATCCGCGGGAGATCCGCCCCGGCGTGTTCGGCGACTACGTGGTGGACATCGCCGAGGCCGGCGTGCTCCCGGGGGCCAGCCGCCAGCACGAGGTGGCCATCCCGGCCGACCACACCAACGGCATCTACTGGTACCACCCCCATCTGCACGGGTCGTCCAACGTGCAGGTCTCCAGCGGCATGTTCGGCGCCATCCTCATTCACGACCCCCAGGACACCTTCATCGACACGCCGGACATCCGCGAGCGCGCGATCCACGTGCACAAGGTCAACCTGACCGACGACGGCAAAACGGAATCGTTCTACGACTCCATCCGCACCGCGTCGTCGGGCTTTTTTGCTCAACGGCGCCTACCAGCCCACCATCGTGATGCGGCCGGGCGAGGTGCAGCAGTGGCACTTCGTCAACACGGCTTCGTTCTACCCGTTCAACCCCGTGCTGGACGGCCATACGCTCTGGGCGTATGCCAAGGACGGCAACGTGTTCAACCGCCGTTTCAAGCCCATCAACGCGGCCACCTCGGACCAATTCGACAACGCCCACTGGCCCGGCAACGCGCTGTATCCCGGCAACCGCCATTCGATCGTGGTGAAGGCCAGCGACGTGCCCGGCACGTACTACCTGCGTTCGGTCAAGGCGCCGTCGAGCGAGTCGCAGGACGAGATCGTCGCGCGCATCGTGGTGGAGGGAACGCCGCTGTCCACCCCGCTGCCCCAGCCCGCGCGCCTGCCGCGCTATGCCGAGCACCTGCCCATCACCGATGAGGAACTGGCGGCCCATGGCGGCAAGCAGCGCAGCCTGGTGCTGGCCGTACTGCCCAAGACGAGCGAGCGCCTGGCCCAGCCCATTCCGGCGGGGGAGGGCTGGTTCATCCCGCTGTCGGACGGCGTCGACGGCTTCACCGACACCGTGTTCTCGTCCGGCGACGCCTCGCCGCAGGCCCGGCTGTCGCCGTTCCAGTCGTCGCTCACGGCCACGCAGACGGTGGCGCTGGGCGCGGTGGAGGAGTGGACCATCCAGAACCTCAACCGCTACCCGCACCCGTTCCACATCCACGTCAACGACAGCTATGTGGTCCGGGTCAACGGCGAGCCGGTCGACCCGTACTGGGCCGACACGCTGCCGGTGCCGCCGATGGGCAGCATCACCTTCCGCATGCGGTTCACCGACTTCCATGGCCAGTTCGTATGGCACTGCCATGCGCTCGACCACGAAGACCTGGGAATGATGCAACTGGTGCACGTGGTGGCGTGACGGGTGAACGAGCGCGAGCGAGCGAACACGGCCGAGAGCCGGCGCGCAGCCGCAGGAACCAAGAGAGAGAGGGGAGAGAAGAAGAGCGCGGCGAGGGGCCCGGTGCGGTGCGCCGGGCCCCGCAGTCGTGCGCGCAAAGGCCGCCTGAAGGAGCGGCGCGGGCGCCAAAGCCCTCGCGGCCCGGTGGGTCACGGGACGCGCGCGGGACCGATGTGCCGCAAGATGCGCGTAAGCTGTCGGCTCGATCGCCGCCCCGCCATTGCCCGTGGCCCATCGCTGTCATGAATCAGCCCGCCTCCCTCCACGCCGCCTCTTCGGCCACCGCATCTTCGCCCGCCTGCGCCGCCTGCGCCGCCTGCGCCGCCTGCCGCGACGGCCAGGCGCTGGACTTCGAGTTCACCATGGCGTTCCAGCCCATCGTCGATCTGCGCGACCGCAGCGTCTACGCCTACGAGGCGCTGGTGCGGGGGCTGGACGGCAGTTCGGCCCAGACCATCCTGGATCGGGTGACCGAGCAGAACCTCTACGCCTTCGATCAGGCCTGCCGCGTGAAGGCCGTGGAACTGGCCGCGGCGCTGGGCATGCCCTGCCGGCTGAGCATCAACTTCCTGCCCAACGCCGTGTACCAGCCGGAGGCCTGCATCCGCGCCACGCTGCAGGCCGCGCAGCGCTGCGGCTTTCCCACCGAGCGCATCATCTTCGAGATCGCCGAGCGCGAGAACCTGCTGGACAAGGCGCACCTGCAGGGCATCCTGCACGCCTACCGCCGCCACGGCTTCCTGAGCGCGATCGACGATTTCGGCGCGGGCTACGCGGGCCTGAACCTGCTGGCCGACTTCCAGCCCGATCTGCTGAAGATCGACATGGCCCTGGTGCGCGGCGTCGACCGCCACCCGGTGCGGCAAGCCATCGTGCGCGGCATCGTGGGCCTGTGCCATGACCTGGGCGTGCAGGCCCTGGCCGAAGGCGTCGAAACCGATGCCGAGCTGCACACCCTGCGCGGCCTGGGCATCGACCTGTTCCAGGGCTACCTGTTGGCCCGGCCCGCGCTGCAGGCCCTGCCGCCCGTGCGCTGGCCGCAGGACGCCGCCACCTGACGCGCTGCGCCGCCAGGCGGCCGCGGGGGTTTACACGGCGCGCCGGCTGGAAGATGCTCGGCCTTCGTTCAACCCCCCGTCCTTCGCCGCATGTCCATCGATCCCGCCGTCCTCCAGGCCTTTGCACCCACCGGTGTGCTGCGCGCCTCCATCAACCTGGGCAACCCCATTTTGGCCAAGGCCGGCGCGCCGGGAGCGGACCCGTCCGGCGTGTCCGTCGATCTGGCGCGGGCCCTGGCCGAGCGCCTGGGCGTGCCGATCGCCTTCGCCGTGTTCGATGCGGCCGGCCGATCGGTCGAGGCCGTCACGCAGGAGCAGGCCGATGTGGGCTTCTTCGCCGTGGACCCGCTGCGCGGCGCCGGCATCGCGTTCACCGCGCCGTACGTGCTCATCGAAGGCTGCTACCTGGTGCGCGAGGACTCGCCGCTGCGCGACAACGAGGCCGTGGACCGGCCCGGTCACCGGGTGGTGGTCGGCAAGGGCAGCGCCTACGACCTCTATCTGAGCCGCGAGATGAAGGCCGCCACCCTGGTGCGCGCCCCCACGTCGCCCGCCGTCGTGGAGACCTTCCTGGCCGAAGGCGCCGACGTGGCCGCGGGCGTCAAGCAGCAGCTGCAGGCCGATGCGCAGCGCCTGGGCGGCGGCCTGCGCCTGCTGCCAGGCCGCTTCATGGTCATCCAGCAGGCCATGGGGCTGCCCAAGGGCCGGGGCGCGGCCGCGGCGGGCGTGCTCCATGCCTTCGTGGAGGAGGCCAAGGCCAGCGGCTTCGTGCAGGCCGCGCTGGAGCGGCACGGCATCCAGGGCGCCTCCGTGGCGCCGGCCCAGGCCCCGGCTTGAGGCGGTGATTCGATTGCTATTGTTTTAATAGCGATATGCCCTAGTGTTGATTG
>NZ_BAAJYS010000342.1:0-3540 GCF_057543315.1 Acidovorax sp. KPB24-07 | reverse complement strand
ACAGGGCTCGGCGGCCAGGGCGTCGTCCAGGAAGCGGCGAAAGTCTGACACGTAGTCGTCGAAGACCTCCTCGGAAAAGCCCTTCGGCCCGCCGCGCCGGCCCCGACGCGCACACGCCCGGCCAGGGGATCGCCCCCAGGGCAGGCCGCTGCCCGGCCCGAAGGCCGGCCCGCCCGGCACAGGCCCGCCGGGAATGCGCGCAGCGCCACGCATCTCAGAACCGGTGGATGTAGCCGACGGTGGCGCGCGACATGCTCGAGCGCCCCACGATGGGACTGTTCTTGATCTCGTCGGGCAGGCTCGTCGCGCTGACGTCGAGGAACACCATCTGCCGGGGCCGGATCGCGTAGTCCAGCCGCAGCCCCACCTCCATCGTGGTGGCTGCCTTGCCGGTGTACTGCGCGCGGCCGGGCTGCGCCTCGTTGGCCCGCACGCCGAAGTAGTAGTCCACGTATTTTTCGTCGAGCCACTGCGCCTGCACCCGGGGCGTCAGCCCGAAGCTGCCGAATCCGAACCGCCGGTCCACCTGCAGCTGCAGTTTCTGGCCCTTGCTTTTGCTGGACAGGTCGGACAGCCATTCGCCCGAAACGCGGGCGAAACCGGTGTTCCAGGTGACGGCCGCGCCGCCCCACACACTGCCATCGCGGTCGGCCATGCCGGCGAGCCGGGGCGAATCGCCGGCCTCGTAACCGCCATCCTCGTACTTGAGACGCCCCGTCAGGCCGATGCTGCTCTGGGGGCCGAACTCCTTTTGCAGCAGCTTGACGTCGGCCGTGGCGCCGCTGACGCGAAGCCAGCGGCTCTCGTAGAACAGCAGCGGCACGGCGATGTTCTTGCTCTCCGCCCCCGCGTAGCGCCGCACGGCCGAGGCACCGATGCCGATGCCCCAGCTGGACGCAGCGTCCGGCGCACCGGCGGCGGATGCGGCGTCGGTGGACCGCTCCTGTGCGGCGGCTTGCGTCGCGGCCAGGAGGCACAGGGTGGCGGTGGCGGCACCCAGGCAGGCGCGCGGGCATTTCTTGAGGGGCGTGAGGGAGAGGGTCATGGGCGGGAACAGGGTTGCTGAAAAACCGATGTTCGGCGCCCCCGCATTACCGGCGACTTACTGGGCGCCCTGCCCGCCGCGAAAACGCCGGTGTGCCAGCACAAAACCAGAGAGGCCGGCGAGCGCCCGCCGGCGCAGGGGGCATACAGCTATATTTTTTATAGCAACATGCCCTAGTGAAACATGCGCTGGAGCCCTTTTACGCTCCAAACGCCCCTGGCGAGCCCTACCGGAGGGCAGCGGGCAGCGGCCCGCCGCACCTCACACCGGATAGGTGCCCGGCAGCAGGATCGAGCGGTCCACGCGGTGGATGTCCGTGTGGCCGCAAAAGGCCATGGTCACGTCCAGTTCCTTCTGGATGATCTGCAGCGCGCGGGTCACCCCGGCCTCGCCGAACGCACCCAGCCCGTACAGGAAGCTGCGACCGATGAGCGTGCCGCGCGCGCCCAGCGCCCAGGCTTTCAACACGTCCTGCCCGCCGCGGATGCCGCCGTCCATCCACACCTCGATCTCCTGGCCCACCGCCTCGACGATGGCCGGCAGCGCGTGGATCGACGAGGGCGCGCCGTCGAGCTGGCGGCCGCCGTGGTTGCTGACGATCAGCGCATCGGCGCCGCTGGCCACAGCCAGGCGGGCGTCCTCGGCGTCCATGATTCCTTTGAGGATGAGCTTGCCGCCCCAGCGCTTCTTGATCCACTCCACGTCGCGCCAGTTGAGCTGCGGATCGAACTGCTCGGCCGTCCACGACGACAGCGACGACAGATCGCCCACGCCCTTGGCATGGCCCACGATGTTGCCGAAGCTGCGCCGCTGCGTGCCCAGCATGCCCAGGCACCAGCGCGGCTTGGTCGCCAGGTTGAGCAGGTTCGCCACCGTGGGCTTGGGCGGCGTGGACAGGCCGTTCTTGATGTCCTTGTGCCGCTGGCCGAGGATCTGCAGGTCCAGCGTGAGCTGCAGCGCCGACACGCCCGCCGCCTTGGCGCGGTCGATCAGGCGCTCGATGAAATCGCGGTCGCGCATCACGTACACCTGGAACCAGAATCCCGGCCCGGCGTGCGTGGAGACGTCCTCCAGCGAGCAGATGCTCATGGTGGACAGCGTGAACGGCACGCCGAACGCCTTGGCCGCGCGCGCGCCCAGGATCTCGCCGTCGGCATGCTGCATGCCCGTGAGCCCCGTGGGCGCGATCGCCACGGGCATGGCCGTCTCCTGCCCGACCATCCGCGTGCGCGTGGTGCGGCCTTCCATGTTGACCGCCACGCGCTGGCGCAGCTTGATGCACTGGAAGTCTTCGCTGTTGGCGCGGTAGGTGCTCTCGGTGTAGGAGCCCGAGTCGGCGTAGTCGTAGAACATGCGCGGCACGCGGCGCTTGGCGACAACGCGCAAGTCTTCGATGCAGGTGATTTTGGACAGGTCGGCCAAGGGAAACGCTCCTGGGTGTTTTTATGGGATGGGGAAGGCCACGCCCCTCCACGGCGAAGGAATAGCGCGGCGCACGGGCATCGTAGCGGCGGCCCCGCCGGACGGGTGCTGAAGACTTTTCCCCGGCCCCTGAGATTTTTTGACGGGCCGCACGCGTGGGCCCTGCCCGCCCCCTGCGTCGCCGGCTGGCCTACCGGCGCGCCAGCGCCACGCCCAGAATGGCGACGACGAAGCCCACGATCTGCAGGCCGGTGAGCGTCTCACCGAAGATCCACCAGGCCTGCAACGCCGACAGCGGCGGCACGGCCAGCACCAGCGCCGCGGTGCGCGTGGCCTCGCCGTGGCGCATGAGCCAGATCAGCAGCGTTGCGCCGCCGATGGACAGCACCAGCACGGCATAGGCCAGGTAGCCCCACAGCAGCGGCGAGCCGTCCCAGCGCGGCTCGCCAAAGACCAGCGCCATGAACACCAGCACCGTGACGGCCCCCACGTTCTGCACCGCGCTGGCACTGCGCAGGTCGCCAGCGGCCAGCGGCGACTTCTGCACCATCGATCCCACCGTGAGCGCCAGGATGCTCCCGGCCGCCGCGAGCAGCACCGGCAGCGTCAGCCCGGCCGCCCCGGCACTGACCGCCAGCCGCGGCCACAACACCATCGCCACGCCGCTGAAGCCCAGCGCGAGGCCCGCCCAGGTGGCGGCCCGCAGGCGCCCACCCAGCAGCGTGACCGCGATGAGCGCGGTGAACAGCGGCTGCAGCGCACCGATCAGCGCCATCACGCCCGAGGGCAGGCCCTGCGCCATGGCCCACCAGCTCGGCCCCACGTACAGGCCGCTCATGAGCGCCCCGGCCACCAGGTGCAGCGCGATGCGGCGCGGCCCGCGCGGCCACGGCACGCGCGCCCACAGGCGGCCGCGCCGAAGAGCACGGCCACGCCGATGAAGCGCACGGCCAGGAACCAGAACGGATCGGCATGCGCCGACACGCCCCGCCCCACCAGGAAGCCCGTGGACCAGATGACGACGAAGAGCAGCGGCGCGATGGCGGTCATGCCGCCCTCCCGCACGCCGCGAC
>NZ_BAAJYS010000341.1:0-3570 GCF_057543315.1 Acidovorax sp. KPB24-07 | reverse complement strand
GCCGGCATGCTCGCGCGCCAGGGTCTCGAAGCGGCGCCGCGCACCGCCGCGCAGCGTGCCCAGCGCATAGGCGGCCGCCAGGCGGTCCAGCAGTTCAGGGGATTGCGAAAGATTCATGGCAGCACCTCACGCGTAGCGCGACAGGCAGTCGCGCAACTGACCCAGGCCCCGGCGGATCCACGTCTTGACCGTCCCCAGCGGCAGCTTCAGCTGCTCGGCCAGCTCGCCGTGGCTCAGGTCGCGCAGGTACGCCAGGCTGACCACTTCGCGGTGGCGGTGCTCCAGGCGGCCCAGGCATTGGTGCAGCGCGGTCGCCTGCTCGCTGGCCTGCGCGATGTCCGCCGGCGAGGGCTGATCCGCCTGCAATGTCTGCGCCAGCTCGTCATCGAACTCCTGCGTGAGCTGCGCCCGGTCGGCCGTGCGCCGGCGCAGAAAGTCCAGCGCCCGGCTGCGCACGATCAGGCCCATCCACGCCATCGGCGGGCTCAGGGTTTCGCGGTAGCTGCCCGCCACGCGCCAGATGGTGAGGTAGGCCTCCTGCAGCACGTCCTCCGCCCACTCGCGGTTGCGCAGCACGCGCAGGGCCACGCCGAACAGGCGCGACGACGTGTGGTCGTACAGGCGCTTGAGGGCGGCATCGTCGCGTCCCGCGACCTGGTCAATGAGGGCCATCAGTTGGGTGTCCGTGAGGGAGGTGCTCATGCACGCATTGTGTGAGAAAAATTGCGGTCTCAGCCATGCAGCGGAATACGGTGGGTGTGGGCTGGCGGATACAAAGCCCTCTTTGGGACAAGGACTCTGAATCCGATCGGCCACGGCCGGCGTATGAAAGACACCTGCGGCGCGCAGCCCTCTTTCCCGACCCACCAGGAGACAGCATGCGAGACAACCGATCCAAGGCCCTTCCCCTCGGCGACCTGCGTTCCATGAAGCGCCGCGCCATCTTCGCTGCCGGCGTGCTGCTGCTGGCGGCTGGCGCGTTCTATGCCGGCAAGAGCGCGGTGGCGCAGGAACTGCCAGCCGCGGGCGCGGCCGTGCAGGCGGTGACCGGCTGATCGCCCGGCGCCCGCAGGGGTTGCCTCGCTAGCGGTCAGCCGCAGCCCCGCCCTGCCAGGAGTCGCTGGACTCTTCCATGGCCACCTGGGTGAGGGCATCCTTCGCCTGGGCGGCGCGGTTGCGCTTTTTCAGATGGGCGTCGCGCATCAGCAGATACTTGTCCAGGGCCACCTGGTCCACCAGTTCGCTGGCCCCCAGATGGTGGGCGCGCTGGCTGACCACCTGGACGGCGGTCAGGCTGTTCTTCACAGAGACGCTGGAGATCTGGTTCTTCGGGTTGCCGAGGCCATCCACCTGCGACGCGAACACGTCCCTCGCATTGGACGGGCCGAAGAGCGGCATCACCAGATAAGGCCCCGTTCCCACGCCCCAGGTGTCCAGGGTCAGCCCGAAATCCTCCTTGCGGTGGGGCATGCCCCAGCCGCTGGCCACGTCCACCAGGCCGAGGGCGCCCACCGTGGTGTTGGTGCCGAAGCGCGCCAGGGTCGTCATGCCCTCGCCCACCCGTCCCTGCAGCATGAGGTTGACCGACGACCACGGGTTCTGCCAATTGGAAAAGAAGTTGCTCACGCCCGTCTGGGCCACTTCAGGAACCACGGTTTTGTAGGCCTTGGCGGCCGGCTGCAGGACGACCTGGTCCACGCCTTCGTTCAAGGAAAAGATCTTGCGGTTGACGGGCTCCAGCGGATCCGGCTGCGCGAGGGAGGCGCATCCGGTGCTGAGAATGGCCAAGGCGCAGAGGGCATACCGGACATTCGGCATGCGGTGGTTCCAAGGTGCTGCGGGGTGCAGGCGAGAGGGCATTCGTACCTCCGGTGAGAGTGGGTGATGGGGACCTGAGGGATGGGATGCATCGCATCCCACGGCCGCCATGGTCACCGCGCCTGCATTGCTGAATCCTTACTGGCCGGGGCCGGGCGCCGACGCGTGTGTCACGCGCACTTCCAGCCCCACCGCGCCGTTGCGCGCTTCGATGGTCCAGCCATGGGCGGCGACGATCTCCTGGCAGATCGACAGGCCCAGCCCGGCCCCTTCGTCGCGCCGGGACGCACCCCGCCAAAAGCGCTCGAAGAGTTTGCCCAGGTGCTCCGGCGCCACCCCCGGTCCTTCGTCGGACACCACAAATCCGCGGCCATGCACCTGCAGCCGCACCACGCGGTGCGGCGGGCTGTGCTGGATGGCGTTTTCCAGCAGGTTCTTGAGCAGGGTGAACAGCGCGCCCCGGTCGGCATCCCAGGGCCCCACGCCCTCGTCAAAGAGCAGCGCGATCTGCACCTGGCTGCGCTCGGCCACGCGGTCCATGAAATCGCTGGCCTCCAGGATCGCGGAGCGCGGGTCGCACCGCTCGATCCGGTAGTTGCGCTGCTCGCTGGCCTCGGCCAGGTGGAGCAGCTGCTGCACTTGGCGCGCCATGCGGTCGATGTCCTGGAGCAGGTAGCGGCTGTGCCCGCTGCCGCCGTCCTTGCCACCGCTGTGGCCGCCCAGTTCCACCTGCGCGCGGATCAGCGACAGCGGGGTCTTCAATTCATGCGCGGCATTCGCCAGGAACTCCTGCTGCGTCTGAAACCCCAGCTGCACGCGGTCCAGCGCCCGGTTGAAGGCATCGACCAGCGGCACCAGTTCGCTGGGCAGATCGCCCAGCGCCAGCCGGTCGCCCAGGGACTGCGGCGTGATGCGCTGCGCCTGCAGCGATGCGATGCGCAGCGGCTTGAGCACCCGGCGCAGCGTCAGGTGCATGGCGATCACGAAAATCACGAGGAACGTGAGGCAGGTGGCCACGATGCCCTTGCGCAGCGCCGGCAACCCGATGCTGTGCTGCAGCAGCAAAACGATGCGGTCGCTGATGGCGAACTGCACATACCACAGCCGGTCGGGCCGCTGCAGGGGCACCGTGGCGGCATGCATCGCCACGCCATCGCGCTGCAGCGCGAAGCCCTTTCGCTGCGGATCGAACCCCACACCCTCGGGCGCCAGCGGAAATGTCTTTCCGTCGGTGGTGTAGAACACCGCGCCGTGCGGGTCGACGATGCGCAGCACCACCTCTTCGCTCAGGCTGGCGAAGGGCCATTCGTCGATGTGGGACCGGTCGGATCCCAGGGGCAGGCCGGCGCCGTCGAAGCGGATGATCCTGGCGATCGACTCGGCCCGCTCGATCACGCTGTGCTGCAGCATGTACCGCTCCAGCGGTTCGAGCAGCACCATGACGACGGCCATGACCAGCCCGCCGCTCAGCAGCATGCCGGCCACGTACACCAGCAGCAGGCGCCCGCGAAAGCTACGGGGCCAGTGGTTTTTCGCGGACGGCATATCCATGGGTCCTGATGTTGGCGATCTGAACGCTTGACCCCACGGCCACGAGCTTGCGTCGCAGCCGGTGCAGCGCCACGTCCAGCGCGTTCGGCGTGACGGCCTCGGCGATGCCCCAGGCGGCGGCCTCCAGCTCCGACCGGCGCACCACCTGGCCAGCCTTGCGCAGCAGGCACAGCATGATCTGCACTTCGGTGAGCGGCAGCG
>NZ_BAAJYS010000340.1:0-3575 GCF_057543315.1 Acidovorax sp. KPB24-07 | reverse complement strand
GGCCTGGGGCGCCGCTGCGCTCGCGGTGCCGGGCCTGGCCAACGCGCAGCCGGGCGACAAGCCGCTGCGCGTGATCCTGCCGCTGTCGGCCGGCTCGGGCGCGGACGGCGCCATCCGCGCCATCAGCAACAGCCTGGCCAAGGCCCTGGGCCATCCGGTCGTGATCGAGAACCTGCCCGGCGCGGGCGGCATCACCGGCACGGCGCAGATCGTGCGGGCGCCGCGGGACGGGTCGGTGATCGGTGTCGTCTCGAACAACCACGTGGTGAACCCGGCCGTCTACAAGAACATTCCGTTCGATTCGCTGGCCGACATCACGCCCATCACCGTGCTGGGTGCCACGCCCTTCGTGCTGGTCGCCCATCCGTCGGTGCCGGCCAAGACCGTGCAGGAGCTGATCGCGTATGCCAGGGCCAAACCCGGCGTGCTGAACTACGGCTCGTCCGGCAACGGCACCATCCTGCACCTGGGAGCGGCGATGTTCGTGGACCAGGCGCAGGTGGACATCAAGCACATCCCGTACAGGGGCATGGGGCCGCTGATGAACGACATCCTGGGTGGACAGGTGCAACTGGGTGTCGTGGCCGTGGCGCCAGCCGCGGCGCACATCAAGGCGGGCGCGCTGCGCGCGCTGGGCGTCACCACCGCCGTGCGCGTGCCCACGCTGCCCAGCGTGCCCACCATCGCCGAGCAGGGCCTGTCGGGCTTCGAGCTGGAAGGGTGGATCGCCCCCATCGGCCCCACGGGCCTGCCCAAGGCCGAGGTGGCGCGGCTGTACAACGGCTTCAAGGCCGCCATGGAGATGCCCGAGGCGCGCGAGGCCCTGCTGGCCCAGGGCTACGACATCAAGCTCACACCGCCCGAGCAGGCGGCGGCGTTCTTTCGCAGCGAGGCCGCACGCATGGCGCAGGTGGTGAAAAGCGCGAACGTGAAGATGGACTGAAACGCAGCCGCCACGCACCGGCCTTCGCGCGGGCCGGCATGGCGCTCAGAAGGGGCCGCGCAGGCCCCGGTTCACGCGGTGCGTCGCGCCCCAGGCGCTGAAGCGACCTTGCGATGCGAAACGGGTCGCTCCGCCAGATCGATGCCGTTCGAATGCCTTCGGCGTTCACGCCCGCGCCCGCGCCCGCGTTCGGCGGGCGGCCGAGCCAGTCAACCTCCCTCCCGCCATCACGCCATCGCCGCCGTGTGACGGCAAGCCTGTCGGGGGGGCGCGCCCCCGTGGGCGACAGGCGTTTCATGTCGACGCCAAAGCCGGCCTCCAGCGGTGCCAGGCGCGCGGCACGCGACCCCTGGCCCGCGGGTCGCTGCGCCGGCGACCTCTGGGTAAAGATTTTGCAAATGCGATTCATTTTCAATTGGGCGCCCTAGAATTGCGGGTTTTCCCGGGCGCCGCCCTGTGCGGTGGCTCGCTCCCTGTCCCCCATCCGGCCCCTTCCGTTCCCGCATGACCCGCCCTCCGGACCCTCGCCGCCGCGCCCGCTGGCTCAAGACCCTGCATGAATGGCACTGGGTGAGTTCCGCCATCTGCCTCGTCGGCATGCTGCTGTTCGCGGTGACCGGGTTCACGCTCAACCACGCCGGCCAGATCGAGGCCAAGCCCCGGGTCACCAGCTTGCGGGCGACCGTGCCCGCACCGGTACTCCAGGCTGTGGCGCCCCCCGTCGGGCAGGCCCGCGCACCCTGGCCGCCGGCCCTGCAGGATTGGGCGCGGGCGCAGTGGTCCGTCGACACGGCAGGGCGCGAGGCCGAGTGGTCTGCCGACGAGGTCTATGTCTCGCTGCCGCGCCCCGGCGGCGACGCCTGGATCCGCGTGGGCCTGGCGGATGGCGAGGCCGAGTACGAACGCACCGACCGGGGCTGGATCTCCTACTTCAACGACCTGCACAAGGGCCGCAACACGGGCGCGGCATGGAGCTGGTTCATCAACGCCTTCGCCGCCGCCTGCCTGGTGTTCTGCATCACGGGCCTGTTCATCCTGAAGATGCACGCCGGCAACCGGCCCTTCACGTGGCCGATGGTCGGCCTGGGCCTGGTGCTGCCGGCCCTGCTGGCGTTCCTGTTTATCCACTGAACCGAAAGAGGAAAAATGCCCATGAAAAAGCATTTGCAGCTGCGCTACACCGTGGCGATGGGGGCCTGCCTGGGCGCGCCCGCCTTCGCGGCCGGGCTCGGCGTGGGGATCGAGATCCCGCGCCTGGACGTGGCCGAATACCACCGCCCGTACGTGGCCGTGTGGGTCGAGCGCGCCGATGCCACCGTGGCCTCCACCCTGGCCGTCTGGTACGACGTGAAGATGAAGGACGCCGAGGGCAGCAAGTGGCTCAAGGACATGCGCCAGTGGTGGCGCCGCACGGGCCGCGAACTGTCGGTGCCGATCGACGGCGTGACCAGTCCCACGCGCCCTGCCGGCAAGCACCTGCTGCAGTTCACCGAAGGCGCCAACCCGCTCGCCCGGCTGCCCGCCGGCAACTACAAGCTGGTGGTGGAGGCCGCGCGCGAGGTCGGCGGCCGCGAGGTGGTGACCGTGCCTTTCGCCTGGCCCGCCGCCAAGGGCGAGCCCCTGCGGGCCAAGGGCACCACGGAGTTGGGCGAGATCACGCTCGAACTCAAGCCCTGACCCGGCAAGCCCTTCACACACCATTCCCATCCGTCCGGAGTTTCCGCATGCATTCCAAGACCCCATCGCGCCTCGCCGCTGCCTGCCTCGTCGCCCTCTGCGGCGCGTTCACCTCCGCGCAAGCCCACAACGTGTGGCTGCTGCCGTCCACCACCGTGCTGTCCAAGGCCGAATGGATCACGGTGGACGCCGCGGTGTCCAACGACCTGTTCTTTTTCAACCACTTCCCGCTGGGCCTGGAAAACCTCACCGTCACCGCCCCCGACGGCAGTGCCGTGGCGCCCGAGAACGCCCACAAGGGCAAGCTGCGCAGCGTGTTCGACCTGAACCTCACGCAGACCGGCACCTATCGCCTGGCCGTTTTGAACGACGGCCTGTTCGCCACCTACAAGGACAAGGCCGGCCAGCCCAGGCGCTGGCGCGGCACGGCGGAAAAATTCGCGGCCGAGGTGCCTGCCGACGCCCAGGACCTCAAGGTCACGCAGTCGGCCGGGCGCATCGAAACCTACGTGACGGTGGGCAAGCCCAGCGCCGTGAAGGCCAGTGGCAAGGGGCTGGAGCTGGTGCCCGTGACGCACCCCAACGACCTGGTGAAGGGCGACAAGGCCACCTTCGCCTTCCACATCGACGGCAAGCCCGCCGCCGGGCTGGAGGTGGTGCTGGTGGCGGGTGCCACGCGCTACCGCGACAAGCAGGACGAGATCAAGGCCACCACCGATGCCAAGGGCGAGTTCAGCGTGACATGGCCGCAGGCCGGCATGTACTGGGTCGATGCCGATGCCAGGGACGACAAGGTGTCGCTGCCCCAGGCCAAGGAACGCCGCCTGTCGTACGTGGGCACGTTGGAGGTACTGCCCTGACCCCGTCCGCCCCCGTGCGGGTGCGCTATGCGGGCGTGCCGCTGCAGGGCGGTGGCCGCAGCAGCGCCACCACCGAAGTGCTGCCGACAGCGGCC
>NZ_BAAJYS010000339.1:0-3581 GCF_057543315.1 Acidovorax sp. KPB24-07 | reverse complement strand
CCGCTTCCACGGCCGCGTTCAATGCCAGGATGTTGGTCTGGAAGGCGATGCCGTCGATCACGCCGATGATGTCGCTGATCTTGCGTGAGCTGTCGGTGATCTGCTGCATGCTGGTCACCACCTGGCCCACCACTTCGCCGCCCCGCCCGGCCACCTGCGCCGCCGTGGACGCGAGCTGGTTGGCCTGGCGCGCCGTGTCGGCGGACTGGGTGACGGTGGCGGTCAGCTCTTCCATGCTGGCCGCCGTCTCCTCGAGGTTGGCGGCGGTCTGTTCGGTGCGGGCGGACAGGTCCTGGTTGCCGGTGGCGATCTCGGTGGAGGCGGAGGACACCGACTCCACGCCCGAGCGCACCTCGGCCACCACGCCGCGCAGGCGCGCCGCCATGGCGGACAGCGAGCGAAGCAGGTGGCCCAGCTCATCCTTGCGCGCGTCCTGCACGTCGACGGTCAGATCGCCCTCGGCGATGGCGTCGGCCAGGCCCACGGCGCGGTCCAGCGGCTGGGTGATCGAATGCACCGTGAGGTACGCCAGGAACACGCCCAGCAACACCACCAGGGCAGCAATCGCCGCGCCGATCCAGTGCGCCTTTTCCCGCTGGCGCCGGCCCTCGGCCTTGGCCGCTTCGCGCTGGCCCTCCTGCTGCTCGACGAAGGTCTCCTGGGTCTGGATGTATTTGGCGACGGCAGGCAGCAAAGTGTCGTCCACGAGCTTGCGGGTGGCGTCGATGTCCCCGCGGCCTTCCTGGGCCTGGGCGGTGATCTTGAGCACGGCGGTGCGCTCGGCGGAGACGCGTTCGAGCTGGGCCTTTTCCTCGGGCGCCACGGCCTGCGCGATGATCTTCTTCTGGATCTCGGTGATGGCGGCGATGTCGTTCTTGACCAGCGCCTTCATGCGGGTGCTCAGCACCTCGTCGGTGGTGACCGCGCTGACCACCACGCGCTCCACGGCCAACTGTGTCATGCCCTTCCAGCGCAAGGCCAGCGAGATGCGGTCTTCATTGGCCTGGACCATGGCGGTGGTGTCGGCATCCACGCGGGCGGTGTAGGCCACGAGGGCATAGACCAGCAGCAGCATGCTGCCCATGAGGCCGAGGATGATGAGCCACAGCTTGCGGCCAACGGAAAGGTTCTGGAAGTTCATCGGGAAATGGGCGAAGGTGAAGAAGCGCAAAAAAACGCACGGCAGACGATGCAACGCGTGGAGCGTTACCGGCGTGCACTTTTGCTTACATTTTCAGTGGTTGCGCCGATGGGCGTCAGCGGGGTTTTCCATACCTGGTGCGAGATTGCGACACACGGGAGGGCCAGCGCCCTAGAATCGATCCGTGTCCATCCTTCTCAACGCCGACCTGCACTGCCACTCCGTGGTTTCCGACGGCACGCTCACGCCCGAGGAACTGGCCGCCCGGGCGCATGCCAACGGCGTGCAGCTGTGGGCCCTGACGGACCACGACGAGATCGGTGGCCAGCACCGCGCCATGGCCGCCGCCGCATCGCACGGCCTGCCCTACCTCACTGGTGTGGAGATCTCGGTCACCTTCGCCAACACCACGGTGCACATCGTCGGCCTGGGATTCGATCCGGACGACCGGCAGCTCAGCCAGGGCCTGGCCGCCACCCGTGGGGGGCGCGGCGAGCGCGCGATGGAAATGTCCCGCCAGCTGGCCCAGGTGGGCATCCGCGGTGCCTACGAGGGCGCCCTGCGCTATGTGGGCAATCCGGAGCTCATCTCCCGCACCCATTTCGCGCGCTTTCTGGTGGAAACGGGCGTGTGCCGCGACACCTCCGAGGTGTTCCGCAAATACCTCACCGAAGGCAAGCCCGGCTACGTTCCCCACCGCTGGGCCACGCTCGGCAATGCGGTGCGCTGGATCCACGAGGCCGGCGGCATCGCCGTCATCGCGCATCCGGCCCGCTACAAGTTCAGCGCGAACGCCGAGTACGCGCTCTTCACCGAATTCATCCAGCATGGCGGCCGGGGGGTGGAAGTGGTGACCGGCAGCCATTCCGTGGCCGAGTACGGCGTGTATGCCGCCATGGCCACCGAATTGAACCTCGCCGCGTCGCGCGGCAGCGACTTTCACAGTCCGGACGAATCGCACACCGACCTGGGCGCCCTGCCCCCGCTGCCCGGCGCATTGACCCCCGTGTGGGACCTGCTGGCAGACCGCATCCACACCGCCGCCTGAGGACCTTCCCCTTGGCCCAGTATTTCGAAGTCCACCCCGACAACCCACAGCCCCGGCTGCTCAAGCAGGGCGCCGCGCTGCTCAAGCAAGGCGCGGTGCTGGCCGTGCCCACCGACTCCAGCTACGCCCTCGTGTGCCAACTGGACGACAAGGCGGCTGTGGACCGCCTGCGCCGCATCCGGCAGGTGGACGAAAAGCACCACCTCACCCTGCTGTGCCGCGACCTGTCGGAGCTGGCCAATTACGCCCGCGTGGACAACCGGCAGTACCGCCTGCTCAAGCTGGCGACGCCCGGGCCCTACACCTTCATCCTGGACGCCACCAAGGAAGTGCCCCGCCGCGTGAGCCATCCGCAGCGCAAGACCATCGGCCTGCGCGTGCCGGACCGCAAGGGCCTGCAACTGCTGCTGGAACTGCACGGCGCGCCGCTCCTGGCCACCACCTTCATCGCGCCGGGCGAAACCCTGCCGTTGAACGACCCGCGCGAGATCCGCGAGCGCTACGAGCACCAGATCGACGCCGTCGTCGATGCGGGCGCCTGCCCGCTGGAGCCCACCACCGTGGTGGACCTGACCGACATGTACGACGGCGGCGAACCGCGGGTGGTGCGCGAGGGCCGCGGCAGCCTGCAGGCGCTGGGCCTCTGATGGATGCGGCGCTGACGCGGCACTGAGACGCGAGTCAACGCGCCGCCGCTGCCCTCAGGCCGGCAGGCGCAGAGTGGACGGGCCGTGATGGCCGGGCGAGCCCAGGGCGGGCGCGTCGTCATCGTCCAGCTTGAACGCGCCCACGGCACGCTGCAGGTCGTTCGCGCGTTCCGACAGCACCGACGCGGCCCGCGCCGCCGCCTCCACCATCGCCGCGTTCTGCTGCGTGGCGCCATCCATGTGCGCGACCGCCTGGTTCACATGGGCGATGCCGTCGCTCTGCTCGTGCAGGGCGTGCGAAATCTCACCCAGCAGGGCAGTGACCTGCCCCACGTCGTGCACGATCTCCTGCATCGTCTTGCCCGCCTGGCCGACCAGACCGGTGCCGTTCTGCACCTGCTGCACGGACTCCTGGATCAGTGTGCGGATCTCGCGCGCCGCCACGGCGCTGCGCTGGGCCAGGCTGCGCACTTCGGAGGCCACCACCGCGAAGCCACGGCCCTGCTCGCCCGCGCGGGCCGCTTCCACGGCGGCGTTGAGCGCCAGGATGTTGGTCTGGAAGGCGATGTCGTCGATCACGCCGATGATGTCCACGATCTTGCGGGCCGAGGCATCGATGCCGCCCATGGTCTCACGACCTGGCCCACCACGGTGCCGCCGTGCGTGGCGATCTCCGAGGCGCCCGTGGCCAGCGTGTTGGCCTGGCGCGCGTTCTCGGCGTTCTGCTGCACCGTGGCGGTGACTG
>NZ_BAAJYS010000338.1:0-3591 GCF_057543315.1 Acidovorax sp. KPB24-07 | reverse complement strand
CGAGCGGGCCGCGGCGCGCGCCAGCGGCGCCCATCAGTGCGCAGCCCGGTCGTCTTCGGCGGGAACCGGCGACACCTTGAACCAGCGCACCGCGCCGCCCTTGGTGTGCAGCACGACGAACCGCAGGCCGCCCAGGTCGAGCGTCTCGCCGCGCTTGGGGGCACGGCCCATCTCGTGCGCGATCAGGCCGCCGATGGTGTCAAAGGGCTCGGTCCGGTCGGAGCCCGCGAGCACCGCGCCGAACGCCTCGGCCACCCGCTCGACCGGCGTGTCGCCGCTCACGCGGTAGGTGCGGTCGGCCAGGCCGAAGATGTCGCCCTCGTCCTCGGGGATGTCGAACTCGTCCTCGATCTCGCCCACGATCTGCTCCAGCACGTCCTCGATGGTGACCAGCCCGGCCACGCGGCCGAACTCGTCGATCACCACCGCCATGTGGATGCGGTTCACGCGGAACTCGCGCAGCAGGTCGTTCAGGCCCTTGCTCTCCGGCACGAAGGCCGCAGGGCGCAACAGCGCGCGGATGTTCAGCTCCGGCGCGCGCTGCAGCTTGAGCAGGTCCTTGGCCATCAGGATGCCGATGATGTTCTCGCGCTCGCCCTGATAGACGGGAAACCGCGAGTGCGCGGTGTCGATCACCTGGTGCAGCAGGGCATCGAACGGCGCCTCGATGTCGATCAGGTCCATGCGCGGGGCGGCCACCATCACGTCGCTGGCCCGCATCTCGGCCATGCGCAGCACGCGCTCGAGCATCACGCGGGCATCGGCGTTGATGATCTGGTTGTCTTCGGCTTCCGCCAGGGTGGCGATCAGCTCGTCGGTCGAATCCGGGCCGGGGTGGATGAACTCGACGAGCCGCTGCAGGAACGTGCGCTTGTCCTCTCGTTCGGACGGGCGCGCGGAATGGGGGTCGGACACGGTCTTGGAATGCAGGACGTGCGGTGGTTGATCAGGCCCCAAGGATAGCGGAAGCGCCGCGCTGGCGGCCCTGCCGGGCGCCCGGGGCCGTCATTCGGCCGACTGGTGGCGCCCGTCGCGCACGCCGCGCACGCCGCGCCGCACTTCCTGCAGCCCGGCCAGGAGCCGCCAGAACTGGCGGGCCTGCTTCTTGAAGCGGTAGTCCATCTCGGCGAACTGGTGCACCACCATCTGCGCCATGCGGGTGTCCAGGCCGGCGCGCGGCAGTTGCAGGTAGGCCTCGGACTCCGAGCCGTCGCGGCGCACGGTGGCGCCGGCATTGCGCGCGATTTTCAGCATGGCGGTGTTCTCGCTCAGGGCATGGATGAACACCATGCTCACGCCCTGGTTGCGCGCATGCATCACGGCGCGATCGAACAGCCGCGCGCCGAAGCCGCGCCCCCGCGCCTGACCCAGCACGGACACGCCGAACTCGGCGCAGCTTTGGTGCTCCGGCGAATCGGCGTAGGCGAGGTGGGCGACGGCGATGAGTTCGAGCCGCCGGTTGTAGATGCCGAAGATCTCGTCGCGCACGAAATCCAGCTGGTCCACATAGCGCTGCACCTGTTCGTCGCTGGCGGCGTAGCCGAAGCGCAGATAGCGGTCCGCAGGCTCCAGCCGCAGCAGGTGGGCGGCGATGCGCTCGCGGTGCCCGGGGCCGAGCGAGCGGATCGGCACCATGACCGGCGAGCTGCCCCGCCGGTGCGGCGGACGGGGCGCTTCGCTGCGCAGCACAGTGCCGCCTGCATCGGGGGACGCGCGAAGCCAGTCTTGGGTGGGGATCATGATGGCGCGATTTTAGGGTTTTCCCTTATCCCTGGCCAAACTTTTTGTTGCACTGCGGCGCAGCAGGCGAAGCCTCTCCGCCCCCGGACGGCGCCACAGACGGGCCCGAGGGCGCGGGCAGCTATGGATTCAAGAGCGCCTGCGCGCTACACCGGCACGGCGGTGGTGGCCTTCACGCGGTCCAGCACGAAGCTCGTCTTGCAATCCTGCACGCTGGGGTGCTTGAGCAGCGTGTCCATGATGAAGCGGCTGTAGTGCGCCATGTCGGCCACCACGACGCGCAGCAGGTAGTCCATCTCGCCCGTGAGCGCGGCGCACTCCACCACCTCGGGCCAGGTCTGCACGCTGGCGCGAAACAGGTCCATGGGGTTGCGCTTGTGGCTCTCGGTGTGCTTTTCGAGGCGCACGTTCAGGTAGGCCGTGAGGCCCAGCCCCACCGACTCGGGCCGGACCAGTGCCACGTAGCGGTCGATCACGCCACTGTCCTCCAGGCGCTTGGCGCGGCGCAGCACGGCGCTGGGCGACAGTCCCACCCGCTCGCCGATTTCGTCGTAGGTTTCGCGTCCGTTCACCTGTAAACAGCGCAAGATGGCGCGGTCGAGCTTGTCGAGTGCGTGGTCAGCGGTCATGGCGCAGGATTCTACGGATCTCGGGCACGGCTGCGAAGGTGGATTCCATCGCCGCCGAATGCACGTATGTCCCGATGTGGAAGGCCGCGCATCGTCGCAAAATCCCCAAAAAAGAACGGTCGTTCTTTTTTATAAGAGAGTGTTTTCACACCACCACCGGAGACAAACCATGTTCGTTGCATTCAGCCGCCTGCTGCGCGGTTTCGCTTTCGTCCTGGCCGCGTTCGCATTGCAGGGCTTGCAGGGCGCCAGCGCCCAGTCCGGCTACGCGCAGACCCGCTACCCCATCGTTTTGGTGCACGGCCTGTTCGGATTCGATTCCGCGCTGGGCGTGGATTACTTCTACCGAATTCCGCAGGCGCTGCAGCGCGATGGCGCCCGCGTGTTCGTGGCGCAGGTATCGGCGGCCAACAGCACCGAGGTGCGGGGCGAGCAGTTGCTGGCCCAGGTGAAGAACATCCGGGCGCTCACGGGCGCTGAGAAGGTCCACCTGATCGGCCATTCGCATGGCGGCCCGACGGCGCGGTACGTCGCCGGGGTGGCGCCGCAGTGGGTGGCGTCGGTCACCTCCGTGGGCGGCGTCAACCGCGGTTCGCGCGTGGCGGACGTGGTGCGCGGGGTCGCGCCCAAGGGCAGCGTGAGCGAGGCGGTGGCCAGCCAGGCGGCTTCGGCGCTGGTGGCGCTCATCAATCTGTCGTCGGGCGGCAGCGGCCTGCCGCAGATGCCGACCGCGGCGCTGGATTCGCTCACCACCGAGGGTTCGGCGCGCTTCAACCAGCGCTTCGGCGCGGGCGTGCCCACCAGCGGCTGCGGCGACGGGGCCGATCTGGTCAACGGCGTGCGCTACTACTCGTGGACCGGCGTGCGCACGGTCACCAACGTGCTCGATGCCAGCGACGCCCTGCTCGCCACGACCGGGCTGGTGTTCAACGAGGCCAACGACGGCCTGGTGTCGGCCTGCTCGGCACGCCTGGGCAAACACCTGGGCGACTACCGCCAGAACCATCTGGACGAGGTCAACCAACTGCTCGGCCTGCGGGACTGGCTGTCGGTGGACCCGGTCACGCTGTACCTGGACCAGGCCAACCGCCTCAAGAAAGCGGGCCTGTGACAACCCGAACCATGACGGACCGGCCAGTGACGCGCATCCCCGGCGCGGCACTGGCGGGGTGCGGCATCGCCGCGGCCGCCGCCCTGCTCTGGTGGGCCACGGGCGGCCCGG
>NZ_BAAJYS010000337.1:0-3592 GCF_057543315.1 Acidovorax sp. KPB24-07 | reverse complement strand
TCAGGCCACCGCCACCGGCACGCGCGGGGCCAGGGCGCACATCAGCTCCCAGCTCACCGTGCCGGCGGCATGCGCCACCTCGTCGATCGACAGCACGGCACCGCTGGCGGCGCGCCCCCACATCGTGGCCTCGGCGCCGAAGCCCGCCTCCACGCCCGCCGCGATCACGGGGGAGAGGTCCACCGTGATCATGTCCATGCTCACCCGGCCCACCACGCGCGTGCGCACCCCGTTCACCAGCACGGGCGTGCCGGTGCCGGCGTGGCGCGGGTAGCCGTCGGCATAGCCGCAGGCCAGCACACCGATGGTGAGCGGGGCGTCGGCCGTGAAGGCGGAGCCGTAGCCCACCGTGTCGCCGGCCTGCACGTGCTGCACCGCGATCACGCGGGCCGACAACGTCATCGACGGCTGCAGGTTCCAGTGGGCGGCGTCGTGCTCGGGGTAGTCCGGCGCCCCGCCGTAGAGCACGATGCCGGCGCGGATCCAGTCGCCGCGCACGCGCGCATCGACCGCATGGCGCAGGGTGGCCGCGCTGTTGCACACGCTCTTCTCGCCGGGCAGGTCCTGCGTGGCGGACTGGAAGGCCTGCATCTGGTGCGCGATGCCGCGGGGGCCATCGGCGTCGCTGAAGTGGGTCATGTACGAGATCTCGTCCACCTGCGTGAGCGCATTGAGCCGCGCCCAGGCCGAGCGGTAGCGCTCGGGCGTGAAGCCCAGGCGGTTCATGCCGGTGTTCATCTTGAGGAAGACGCGGTGCGGCGCCTGCGTCTTGTGGGCGGCCAGCCAGTCGATCTGCTCGTCGCAATGCACAGCGTGCCACAGCCCCAGGCGCGAGCACAGCTCCAGGTCGCGCGGCTCGAACACGCCCTCCAGCAGCAGGATGGGGCCGCGCCAGCCCAGGGCGCGCAGGCGCTCGGCCTCGGACAGGTCCAGCAGCGCGAAGCCGTCGGCCGCGCGCAGCCCCTCGAACACGCGCTCGATGCCGTGGCCGTAGGCATTGGCCTTCACCACCGCCCAGGCCAGGGCGTCCGGCGCACTGGCGCGGGCGCGCTCGAGATTGTGTTGCAGTGCAGCAGTGTGGATGGTGGCTTGGATGGGACGCGGCATGGGGTGGATCTGCGGAGCGAAAAGGAAGGAATTCTGGCATCGCCCTCTAGAAACCGCGTGATATAACCGCCAGTCACTTGCAGCGGGTTCCGATATTTAACAGGGCATCAGGCGAACTGATGCACCCAACAGCCATTCGATGAAGCGCGGTTTCTACACCATCATGTCGGCGCAGTTTTTCAGCTCGCTGGCCGACAACGCACTTTTCGTGGCCGCCGTGGAATTGCTGCGCACCAACGGGTCGCCGGAATGGCAGCGTGCGGCGCTCGTGCCGATGTTCGCGCTGTTCTACGTGGTGCTCGCGCCGTTCGTGGGCGCCTTCGCCGATGCGATGCCCAAGGGCAAGGTCATGTTCTTCAGCAACGCGATCAAGGTCGTGGGCTGCCTCATGATGCTGTTCGGCTCGCACCCGCTGATCGCCTACGCCGTGGTCGGCCTGGGCGCCGCGGCCTACTCGCCCGCCAAGTACGGCATCCTCACCGAACTGCTGCCGGCCTCGCAGCTGGTCAAGGCCAACGGATGGATCGAGGGGCTGACCATCGCCTCCATCATCCTGGGCGTGCTGCTGGGCGGCCAGCTCGTGGGGCCCGCCATCGCCGGCCTGCTGCTGTCGGTGGACCTGCCCTTCGTGGACACCGGCGTGGACACCGCGGCCGAGGCCGCCATCGCCGCGCTGATCACCCTGTACCTGGTGGCCGCGTGGTTCAACACCCGCATTCCCCACACCGGCGTGGAGATGCGCCCGCTGCCCTCCAACCCGCTGGCGATGCTGCCGGACTTCTGGGCCTGCAACAACCGCCTGTGGCGCGACAAGCTGGGCCAGATCTCGCTGTCCACCACCACCCTCTTCTGGGGCGCGGGCGGCAACCTCAAGTTCATCGTGCTGGCCTGGGCCGCGGCCGCGCTCTCCTACAACACCACCCAGGCCTCGGCCCTCACCGGGGTGGTGGCCATCGGCACGGCCGTGGGCGCGGTGGTGGCCTCCATGCGCATGCGGCTGGACATGGCCACCAAGGTGATCCCGCTGGGCATCGCCATGGGGCTGCTGCTGGTGCTGATGGTGTTCATCAAGAGCATCTGGGTCGCCATTCCCTTCCTCATCCTGCTGGGCGGCCTGGGCGGCTACCTGGTGGTGCCGATGAACGCGCTGCTGCAGCACCGGGGCCACAACCTCATGGGCGCGGGCCGCTCCATCGCGGTGCAGAATTTCAACGAGCAGGCCTGCATCCTGGCGCTGGGCGCGTTCTACAGCCTGTCGCTCAAGATGGGGCTGTCGGTGTTCGGCGCCATCACCGCGTTCGGCCTCGTGGTGGCCGGGGTGATGTGGCTGATCCGCCGCTGGCACCAGCACAACTGCGTGCGCTACCGCGAAGAAGTGGACCACCTGCTGCACCTGGCGCGGCACGACCACCACCACTGACTGCCGCGGCGCGCCCCGGGCGCCACGCGCGCCCGTCTGCCGGCCTGCGCAGTGGAAAGTACAACTTAACCACAGCCGGACATGGAACTGCCTTCGTCCGGGGGCAGAAAATCATGCCGATGCTGCGGCCCCTCTTTTTCCGTGCCCATCCGACTGCGAAGCGGAGGCACCCCTGCCGCACCACGACGCTCCATGCCATCGCCGCTGCCCTATTTCGCCCTGCTGTTCAATGCCTTCGTCTGGGGCCTGGCATGGTGGCCGTTCCGGGTGATGCACGGGGCGGGGCTGCACCCGCTGTGGGCGACCGCCGTGATGTACAGCGCCATCCTGGCCGGCCTGCTGGCGCTGCGCCCGGGCCTGTGGGCACAGGTGCGCCAGCACCCGCAGCTGTGGCTGCTGGCCCTGAGCTCGGGGCTGAACAACGTGGCCTTCAACTGGGCGGTGACCGTGGGCGACGTGGTGCGCGTGGTCCTGCTGTTCTATCTGATGCCGGTCTGGGGCCTGCTGCTGGCCTGGCGGGTGCTGGGCGAGCGGCCCACGCCCATGGCGCTGCTGCGGCTGGCGCTGGCCTTCACCGGCGTGGTGCTGGTGCTGCTGCCCGAGGGCACCTCGCCGTCCCGGCTGCTGCAGAACCTGTCGCTCGCCGACGGGCTGGCGCTGGCGGGCGGCTTCCTCTTCGCGCTGACCAATGTCACGCTGCGGCGGCTGCATGCGGTGCCGGGACAGGCGCGCATGTTCGTCATGTTCGGCGGCTGCATGCTGATGGCGCTGGTGGTGGCCTGCATCGGGCTGCAGGCCGGCGTGGTGGAGCCGTTTCCCCCGGTGAACGCCACCTGGATCGCCACGGCCGCCCTGCTGGCGGTGGCGCTGTGGCTGGGCAACGGGGCGCTGCAGTACGGGGCATCGCGGCTGGCGGCGGGCACCACGGCGGTGATCCTGCTGTCGGAGGTGGTGTTCGCCAGCGTGTCGTCGGTGCTGCTGTCGGCCGCGCAGCTGCAGCCGCGCACCTTGCTGGGCGGGGGCCTGATCGTGTTCGCCGCCCTCCTCGCATCGCTGCGGCGCTGA
>NZ_BAAJYS010000336.1:0-3595 GCF_057543315.1 Acidovorax sp. KPB24-07 | reverse complement strand
GCAGGGCGCGGCGCAGCAGCTTGGCCACGCCGTTCACCTCCAGGCCGTCCGCGCTGGCGGCGCCGGCTTCCAGCTCGGCATCCACCCGCACGCACTCCTCGGCCGCCAGGCCCAGCAGGTCCACCAGTTCGATGGTGCCCATGTCCGCCTCGCGCGCGTCCAGGCGGCTGGCGAGCAGGATCTCGTCCACCAGCTGGTCCAGCTCGGCGATGTTGCGCAGGATCTCGTCGCGAAACGCCGGGGACGGGGCCGAGCCCTGCATCAGCTCCAGCCCCATGCGGATGCGCGTGAGCGGCGAGCGCAGCTCGTGCGAGGCATTGGCCAGCAGCGACTTGTGGGATTTGACGAGCGTCTCGATGCGCGCGGCTGCGGCGTTGAACTGGCGCGCCAGATCGGCCACTTCGTCATGCCCGGTCTCGGCCACGCGCACGGACAGATCGCCTTCGCCGAAGCGCTGCACGCCGCGCTGCAAGGTCTCCAGCCGCTGCAGCAGCCGCCGGATGATGGGGAACACGCCCACGGCCACGGCCACGCCGACCAGGCCCAGCATCCAGAGGAAGCCGAACGGCGGGCGCGTCCAGAACGCCACCTCGCCGCGCCGGTCGGGGCCAGGCGGCTTCGGGCGCGGCGCCATCTGCAGCGAGAACACCTCGCCGCCTTCGGCCTCCACCCGGAACTCCAGCCCCTCGGCCGGCCCGTTCGGGATGCGCGTGGCCAGCCCGCGCAGCACTGGCTCGCCGCGCCCGTTGATCAGCACCATCTCGCGGGCGGGCGGGGTGGGGGGCGTCTGCGCGTTCTGGTCCGAGGCGATGCGCCAGGCCCATCCCACGGCCAGGGTGAGCACGGCCACGCCCACCACCACGGCCAGCCAGATGCGCAGATAGAGGCGCCGGGAAAACGGGTTGGACATGGGTCAGTCTTGCTGCTTGGCGAACACATAGCCCACGCCGCGCACCGTGAGGATGCGGCGGGGGTTCTTGGCGTCCTGCTCGATCGCGGCGCGGATGCGGCCCATGTGCACGTCGATGGAGCGGTCGAAGGCTTCCAGCTCGCGGCCGCGCACGGCCTCCATGATCTGGTCGCGCGTGAGGACGCGGCCCGCGCGTTCGGCCAGCGCCACCAGCAGGTCGAACTGGTAGGAGGTGAGCTCGGCCGGCTGGCCGCTCACGGTGACGGTGCGCGCATCGCGATCGATCTCCAGCGAGCCGAAGCGCAGCACCTGCGCGGCGGGCGTGCCGCCGTCGGTGCGCCGGCGCAGGATGGCGCGGATGCGGGCGAGCAGCTCGCGCGGCTCGAACGGCTTGGGCAGGTAGTCGTCGGCGCCCAGCTCCAGGCCGATGATGCGGTCCATCGGGTCGCCCTTGGCGGTCAGCATGAGCACCGGCACCTGCGCCGCCGGCCCCTGCAGCGAGCGGATGCGGCGGCACACTTCGAGCCCGTCCATGTCCGGCAGCATGAGGTCCAGGATCACCAGGTCGGGCAGGGGCCCCGCATCGCCCCCCTGCAGGCGCGCCATGCCGCTCTTGCCATCGGCCATGTGCGTCACTTCCAGGCCCGACTGGCCGAGGTATTCCCCCACCATCTGGGCAAGGCGGAAGTCGTCTTCGATCATCAACAGTTGAGAGCTCATGGCGGGTGTCCTTGGGGGAGGCTTCATCGTCGCGCCGGGGGGCGTCGTTGCGTTGAAGTCCCCGTAAAGTTAGGTAAACCAGGGGCATGCCCCCAGCCAGGGCCATTTTGCGGCCGCGCAGCCCGGGCCGGCGTGGTGTGCTCCATGTGCTACTGAATTGATAGCTTCGACGGCATGAAAATCACCGGCGTGGGGGCGTTTCGATCCTGGACGCCAGCGCCACCAGCACCAGCACCGGCAGTCCCAGCAGCGCCGTCCCCACGAAAAACTCGGTGTAGCCGAAGGCGTCCACGAAGCGCCCCGAAAAGCCCGCGATCCACTTGGGCGCCAGCAGCATCATGGAGCTGAACAGCGCGTACTGCGTGGCCGAATACTGCACGTTGGTGAGACTGGACAGGTAGGCGATGAACGCCGCCGACGCGATGCCCCCCGCCAGGTTGTCGGCCGACACCACGAAGACCAGCCCCGTCACGTCGTGCCCGCGCAGGCCCAGCCAGGCGAACAGCAGGTTGCTGCAGGCGCTGAGCACCGCGCCCAGCATCAGCACGCGCATCACGCCCAGGCGCATGGACAGCACGCCGCCCACGAAGGCGCCGGCCAGCGTCATCAGCACACCGAACACCTTGGTGACCGCGGCGACCTCGTCCTTGGTGTAGCCCATGTCCACGTAGAACGGGTTGGCCATGATGCCCATCACCACGTCGCTGATGCGGTACACGGCGATGAGCGCCAGGATCAGCGCCGCCTGCCAGCGGTAGCGCCCGATGAAGTCCGCGAACGGATCGACCAGCGCGCCGCGCAGCCACTCTGCCGGGTTGCGCGCGGGCGGCAGCGGGCGCGGCACGGGCTCGCGCGACAGCAGCACGGTCGCGGTGCCCACCAGCATCGAGGCGGCCATCGTGAGGTAGGCGGCCTGCCAGGCGCCGTGCTGGTAGCCGGCGAGGCCGGGCAGTTCGGCGCGCGCGGCCACCCACAGCACGCCCGCGCCGGCCCAGATCATCGCCAGGCGGTAGCCCGTCTGGTAGGTGGCGGCCAGCGCGGCCTGGCGGTCGGCGTCGGCCGATTCGATGCGGAAGGCGTCCAGCGCGATGTCCTGCGTGGCCGAGCCGAACGCCACGGCCAGCGCGCACCACACCAGTGGTTCGAGCGCCACGCGCGGGTCGTTGAACGCCATGCCCACGAGGCCCGCCATCACCATCGCCTGCGACACCACCAGCCAGCCGCGCCGGCGCCCCAGCCAGCGCGTGAGCAGCGGCAGCGGCATGCGGTCCACCAGTGGCGCCCACACCCACTTGAACGCGTAGGCCAGGCCCACCCAGCTCAGGTAGCCGATGGTGGTGCGGTCCAGGCCCGCCTCGCGCAGCCAGAACGACAGCGTGCCCAGCACCAGCAGCAGCGGCAGCCCGGCGGAAAACCCCAGCGCCAGCATGCGCAGGCTGGCCGGTTCGAGGTAGACGAGCCAGGCCTCGCGCCAGCTGCGGCGGGGGGCGGTGGCGGGGGCGTGGTCTGGGGGCATCGGAAGGGGTGGGCGGGTCGGGCCGGGTAGGGGGATCGCAGGGATTATCCGCACCCCTTCCCCGGGGCGCGTCGGCCGCGCGCGCGACGTGCCGCTACGATGCGCGCCATGGGCCCTGCCGCCGTCCTCCATCCCACCTGCTCAGTGCGCTGCTACAGCGGCGAACACGCCGCGCATGCGCACGGCCACGCACAGGTGCTCTACGCGCTGCACGGGCGCATGGAGCTGGAGGTGGCGGGCCGCGCCGCCTTCGTGGACACCACCTGCGGCATGGTCATTCCGGCCGGCACGGCGCACGCGTTCCTGGCCCCGCCCGGCGCGCGGATGTTCGTGATCGACGCGCCCGACCAGCCCGGCGTCGCGCGCGTGCGGCGCTTCGCCATCTCGCCCGAGCACCGGGCCTTCGCCGCGGGCGACGATGCCGCGATGCGGCTCGCCCAGATCCTGCA
>NZ_BAAJYS010000335.1:0-3595 GCF_057543315.1 Acidovorax sp. KPB24-07 | reverse complement strand
AAAAGGGCGTGCCCGTGGCCCCGCTGCGCCCGGCCAACTGCGGCTTCGACACGGTGCGTGCCGGTGGCGCCCCGGCAGGCGAGACGCAGCGGGAATTCCTGCGCGAGCTAATGGGGCGGGCACCCGATCCGGCCGGCTGGACGCCGCATTTCACCGAGCGCTTTGCCGGACAGCCCTTCAAATCGGTCGCGCTGCATTTCTCCGACCACCAGGGGCGCACGTTCAGCCGCCGGGGCGAGTTCGTGGCCACGGCCACCGGCGTGGAGGGCAGCCTGATCTACGCGGTCTCCAGCCTGCTGCGCGACGAGATCGAGGCGCATGGCCATGCCACGTTCACCCTGGATCTGCTGCCCGACCACACGCCCGAGCGCGTGCTCAAGGAAGTGCGCCATCCGCGCGGTGCCCGCAGCCTCAGCAGCCACCTCAAGAGCCGCCTGGGGCTGGACGGCATCAAGATGGGCATTCTGTACGAGCAACTGGGCAAGGAGGGCATGAACGACGCCGCCGCCCTGGCCCAGGCCATCAAGGCGCTGCCCATCACCGTGGGCGCGACCCGACCACTGGACGAAGCCATCAGCACCGCGGGCGGGGTGCCGTTCGAGGCGATGGATGGCAGTCTCATGCTGACGGCCCTGCCCGGCGTTTTCTGCGCGGGCGAAATGCTGGACTGGGAGGCCCCCACGGGCGGCTACCTGATGACGGCCTGCATGGCCAGTGGCATGGCCGCTGCCGAAGGCGCGAAGGCCTGGCTGCAGCGGGCCTGATCAGGCGCTTTGAGGCTGGGGCTGAGGCTGTGCCGTCGCTGCCGGGGACGCCTCGCCGTCGGGGCCGAAGTGCATGCAGAAACGGTTCTTGCCTTCGCGCTTGGCCCGGTAAAGGCCCAGGTCCGCGCGCCGGATCAGTTCGGAGGTGGTGCAGTCCGCCTCCCCGCGGGTCAGGCCTGCGCTGATGGACAGCCGGCGGCCCTGGAAGGCAGGGTGGTCCACCGGCACCGCGTACAACGTGTTCACGGTGTTGACCAGCGCCTGGGCGAGTTCACAGGCCTCGGGCAACGTGGCGGCGTCCACCACCACGCCGAACTCCTCGCCGCCCAGGCGGCCGCACAGGTGCCGGCCGGCCTGCCGCTTCAATGCCGACGCGACGTCCTTCAACACCACATCGCCCTGGTCGTGCCCGAACTGGTCGTTGATCGATTTGAAGTCATCGATGTCGATCATCATGAAATACAGGCCTTCGATGTGCCCGGCGTCCTGCAGCGACTGCATGTGCTTGAGCAGGCTGCGGCGGTTGGCCAGGCCGGTCAATGCATCCTGGTAGGCCAGGGTTTCCAATTCCAGTTGCTGCCGGTGGCTGTCTTCCCGCAGGCGAAAGAGGGCCATGTTCAGCAGCATCCCGCACAGCGATGACAGGGTGACGATCAGCATGCTCCAGACCGGATCGTGCGCGGAGCGCATCTGCTGGAAATCGCCGTGCCCGAACGCGAGCCAGATGACGGCCACGGACGCCAGGTACTGCCATGTCGTGATGAACATGAAGGCGATCAGCAGCGTGAAGGCCACCCCCAGGGCCAGGCAGAAGTAGACCCCGACCGGACTCGGCACCGACAGCAGCCAGAACCCGTGGGCCAGCAGGCCACAGGCCGGCAGGGCGGCCAGCACCACCCTGCCAGGGGTGCTGGCGAACATCGATGCGATGATGCAGCAGTAGAAGGCGATCGCCAGCAGGGCGAACAGGATGTTGTCGTAGTGATAGGTGGGCGCGGCCGTCCACCAAGCCGCCAGCCAGCCCAGGGAGCCGAACGCAAGGAGGGAGCCGTTGACGCGCCGCATCTTTTCGAACGTGAACTGGTCCAGTGGCTTGGGAGTGGACTTTTCCTCGATCGCTGACGGGCTCGCACTGGCAACACGCGCGGGTTCGGCCGCGGACGGCACACCCGCCGCGCCGCACAGGGCGGCAGTTCCTTGCGCTGGACCTTCTGCCATAAGGGCTCCTCAAAAAGAAACAAATAGTAACTTGAAATTGCTAAATGTGAATATTTTGATAGGTTGGCCGTGGCTTTTGAGCCGTGCAAAGACGCGCGGGTGATGGCTGCCAGAGCGGGACCGGTCCGAATGCCGGCCACGGAATCGACCGTGGCGAATGCTACGAAGGCTTTGGAAGGGGGAAAACCCTGCAGAAGAGGGGGAGCCCTGAAGTGCGTGGACCGCTGGGGTGGCGCATGCCCTGCGCCAGGGGCCGTGATGGCATGGCAGGGATGGCTGAAAGATAGTTGACGAGCCTTACCCCCGGCACTGACTCTACAGTTAGGGCTGCTTGGTTCCCCACCTGACCCGGTTGGCTGCTTCACCATGCGGGGAGGCCCGTCACCGCCGATTGTAGGCGATAAAGCAGGCCGTTCCGGCCGGGACGACCCTGCACGCCGTGCAGGTGTTGGCCATGGTGGCCTGACAGCGGGGCGCACCGGGGCCCGGCGTGGAATCGGTACCCTGGCGATCCGGGAGGGCGCGCCCGGCCACATAGAATCCCCCCCATGTCTTACCTCGTGCTCGCCCGCAAATACCGTCCCAAGACCTTCTCGGAGATGGTGGGCCAGGAGCATGTGGTGCAGGCGCTGTCCAATGCGCTCACGCAGCAGCGGCTGCACCATGCCTATCTTTTCACCGGCACGCGCGGCGTGGGCAAGACCACGGTGTCGCGCATTCTGGCCAAGTCGCTCAATTGCCAGGGCCCGGACGGGCAGGGGGGCATCACGGCCACCCCTTGCGGCGTGTGCCAGGCCTGCACCGACATCGACAGCGGCCGTTTCGTGGACTACACCGAGCTCGATGCCGCCTCCAACCGCGGCGTGGACGAAGTGCAGGGCCTGCTGGAGCAGGCGGTCTACAAGCCGGTGCAGGGGCGCTTCAAGGTCTTCATGATCGACGAAGTGCACATGCTCACCAACACGGCGTTCAACGCCATGCTGAAGACGCTGGAAGAGCCGCCGGAATACCTCAAGTTCGTGCTGGCCACGACCGATCCGCAGAAGGTGCCGGTCACGGTGCTCTCGCGCTGCCTGCAGTTCAACCTGCGCCCGATGGCGCCCGAGACGGTGCTCGAGCACCTGGGGCGCGTTCTGGCGCAGGAGAACGTGCCGGCCGAACCCCAGGCGCTTCGCCTGCTGTCGCGTGCGGCGCGGGGCTCGATGCGCGATGCGCTTTCGCTCACCGACCAGGCCATCGCGTTCGGCAGCGGCCAGTTGCAGGAAGCGGGCGTGCGCCAGATGCTGGGCAGCGTGGACCGGTCGTACGTGTTCCGCCTGATCGAAGCCCTGGCCCAGGGCGATGGCCGCACGGTGGTGGAAACCTCCGATGCCCTGCGCCTGAACGGCTTGTCTGCCGCCTCAACGCTGGAGGAGATGAGCGCGGTGCTCCAGCGCATGGCCGTCATGCAGGCCGTGCCGAACATGGCCCAGGCGCTGGATGCCAACGACCCCGAGGCCGTGGAAATCGCCCGTCTGGCCGCGCAGATGCCCGCGGACGAAACCCAATTGCTCTACAGCATCTGCCTTCACGGCCGTGCCGAACTGGGGCTGGCCCCGGACGAATACGCGGCG
>NZ_BAAJYS010000334.1:0-3597 GCF_057543315.1 Acidovorax sp. KPB24-07 | reverse complement strand
TGCCGGTGGCGCAACGCCTGCTCAGTGGCTGGTTTCGCTGGCTTCGGCACCAGCCACCGGCTGGGCGCCCTGGGCGCGGCGCAGTTCGGCCTGGAAGGCGCTGCCGGTGCGCAGGCGCTGGTATTCGGCCAGGCGCTGCGGGCTGGCTTCGTCCACCGCTTCGGAGCGGTCGCCCTCGTTGGCCTGGCCCAGCCCGGCGCGCTGCCACAGGCGGGTGTCGGCCTCCACGGCGGCGCGCGTGAGCGTGCTGCGGGTGGCCACGGGCTCGTCGCCGAAACGGTCTTCCTGCGATGGCGCGGCGTGGGCGGCGGACACGGTGGCGCCGGCGAAGGCGATGGTGGCAATGGCGATCAGGTGCTGGGTGTTCATGGTGTGCGTTCCTTGGGCTTCAAAACAGGGGTGACAAAGGGCAGTGCGGGGTGCCTGCCTGACTGCCAGTTTCGGTGTTTCGCCGGGCCCGGTATGTGCGTAAACGCACAGCGAAAATGCATCGGTTCAGGGCGGGATGAAAAGCGCCGCCCATGAAAAAAGCCCCGGTGCTTCTCGCACGGGGGCTCGGGGATGTGGCGCGCCATGGGCGCGCCGGGATGCGCGGGGCATCAGTTCATCGTGGTGCTGGAGGCCATGCCGGCGACGTTGTGGCCGCCGCCGACGCGCTGGACTTCGGCCAGGTACTCGGGGCCGCTGCGCTCGCGCTGGTACTGGGCCAGGCGCATCTGGTAGGCGGGATCGGCATCCGGCGTGCGGTCGGCGGCTTCGAACTGGTTCAGGCCGGCGCGGTTCCACAGGTTCAGGTCGGCCACGACTTCAGCGCGGGTCAGCGGCTGGCCCTGCTCGACGGGCTGGGCGCCGAACTGGTCTTCCTGCGACACGGGGGCGGCGGAGGCGGCACCGGCAAAGGCGATGGCGGCAATGGCGATGAGGTGTTTGCGGTTCATGGTAGTGATTCCTTCCTTGGGATCGATTCAACTGGACTGCAGCGCCGGATTGCGTCTGCATGGAAGCCAGTTTGCGCCGCTGGACCCGCCAGGTCTGTGCGAAAACGCACAGTTTTGTGTAGGTCTGTCGCCTACCGGCCCGTGCGCCCCGGGCCGCCGCCGCGTCCGACAGGGCCGCGCTTCCGAGGGAAAAATGCCGCACTGCAACATCGCGTTACGCGGGTGGCCGGATCGGAAGCGCTACCGACCTTCTCGCTTGAGCGCTGCGTTGCACGCCGGCCAACTCCTCGTCTCATAGCGCAGTTTGCGCCCTTTGGGCTCATTGACCGGCCCGGACTGTCAGTTCGACGGGCTGCGTTTGTGCAACAGAGCCGGTTTGCCCAACGCTCAGAGCCTCATCGGCTAGACGCAGTTGATCAAATCATGTGGCGGACACCACGGTTCCGTGGGGCCGACGATGACAACGCCCCCCGGATCACTGCCACCTGGCGGATAGGGATACCAAACTGGTGTGGGCCCTTCAGGCGAGGGAGAATATCCTCCGACCGGTACGCCCTCACCACTATATCCTCGACCGGAATCTGGCTTCTTCTCAATAGGAGTCCAAGTAGTCGCACCTGCAGTCGGTGTCAGGTACTTCACGCATTCCACGCCATTACAAATAGTCACGGTATCATTGGCCTGCCATAACGGGACGCGTGGATTTACATAAACCGAAATAAAAAGCCGGGCATCAATCGGATTCATTGGGGCTGCGCAACCCCTGCATAAATATGAACCATAGTCAGCCGCTACGCATAGCATGGCTGCAAAAAAACCAACAGCCAACCAAAATACAGACTTATTTTTTGCAATCATAATGCCCTCCATTTTTCATTTTAGATTCGACTGAATTTGAGCTGCTTTCTTCATTCCTTCGCGCTTTTGCTCTGGAGTGAATTTGCTTATAACATGGCTCATATAGTTGTTCAAACTATCCTTCAACTCCTTGGGCGTTTCACGATTACTCTGAATCGATGAAATCCATAGCAATTCATATGCGTAAGAAGTGCTCTGATTGGAAAGGCTCCCTAAAATCGGATCATCTTTGCTCGCGCCATACATCGAAGCAAGAGTCTTGTAGGATCGCGAATCACCCTCCCTGGTTACCTGTTCTAAAAACTGCACAGCCGTCTTATTCCAGCTGGCTATCTCATCCTGCGTTAATGGTATGTACTCATTGGGCGTCGGCCACCGACCGAGGGGGCCGGCCTCGAAGTACGACATCCTTGCGTCAGCATCACCACGCTCCGCCAACTCTGCAAGAATGCTCTTGCGAAGCGAAAAAAGCCGAATCATTGAGGCCGCCGCAATACTTGAGATAGTCCTGGTGCACATCCAGCAGACTATTTGCATCATCCACCGAACCGCGAGATCTTTGTGCTCCTGCAACTTGTCCAACTGTTCGGCGATTCGCGCAATAGCTGAGCCCGCTTATCATTTCACCCTTTTCTGCATTGGTGTGGGTACTCTTCGCGCTATATTTGGAAAAAATCTCATGAACAGGGCTTTTGGGCTTGTCCATTCCCGTCATCCAGTCAGCGACATTCAGCTTTTCAGCTGAAATCGCTTGCGCTTCGGAATCCAATCCCTGTTCAACGCCGCTGGATTGCTCGCCGGTCTGAGCTCTTTCCCAGGGAAACGCTGAGCCCCTTAATCCGCCTGAAACCGGCACGACCGCAGCTTGGCCATCCATGCCGCCTGATTTTGTCTTTTCAGTAATCACCAGGCAAGCGATGATTGCAATCAAGCACAAGACCACGAGTACGGTAACGGCAGAGCGCTTGGCGAAGCGTTGGGTTGGCAAAAAGTTATCCTCCTGAGGCATTCTAGCTATTCTCCAACAATTATCAATGCGAATGACTTTGTCGCGCAAAACAATCTTCTTTCAGATTGCCGATTTCAGCGAAGGATTCTTGCTGCCGCGTTGACGCGATATTCTTCTGAAGTCTGGAATTCGCAGCAATGCATTTCATTGGGGCAACAAAACCGTTGAAGGCTATGGCGCGCCGCCGCCGAAGCGCGGCTCCCCCCACTGCCGAGCGGGATGGGCCACGTACAGCACCTGCAGCGGCGCGGAGCGGCCGCGCACGGTGACGGGCTCGGGCGGGCCCAGCGCATCGGCCACGCCCGCCAGGCGCGCGGCCTCCAGCGACAGCACGAGCCGGGCGGCCACCACCTTCGAATGGTCCTGCAGGCGGCTGGCGGTGTTGACGACCTCGCCCACGGCCGTGAACGTGGTCGTGTCCTGAAAGCCCACCTCGCCCACCGCCACCGTGCCGGCGTGCAAACCCATGCCGAAGTCCAGCGGCTGCCCGAACTGGTCGGTGAACGAGCCGCCCCAGGCGTCCATGCGCTGCTCGATGAGGGCGGCCGCGCGCACCGCCTGGGCGCAGGCGGTGGGCAGGTCGGTGTCCAGCCCGAAGATCGCCATCACGCTGTCGCCGATGAACTGGTTGGCCAGGCCGCCGCTGTCGCGCACCGCAGCGCCCACCCGGTCGAAATACTGGTCCAGCACCCAGGCCAGGTCGAAGGGCCACTGCCGCTCGGCCAGGCCCGACCAGCGCCGCAGGTCCACGAACAGCACGGCGACCTGGCGTTCGCGCCCCAGGGGCCGGGC
>NZ_BAAJYS010000333.1:0-3609 GCF_057543315.1 Acidovorax sp. KPB24-07 | reverse complement strand
GGCGTGGGCAAGACCACCACCACGGCCAAGCTCGCCGCTCTGTGCGCCCGCATCCACGGCCCGGGCAGCGTCGGCCTCATCACCCTGGACACGTACCGGGTCGGCGCCCACGAACAGCTGCGCACCTATGGCCGCATGCTGGGCGTCGTGGCCCACCTGGCGCACGACCGCGCCGCGCTGCAGGACCTGCTCGGCCTGCTGGGCGGCAAGAAGATGGTGCTCATCGACACCACCGGCGTCGCACCGCGCGACCCGCGCAAGCGCGACATGCTGGATGTGCTGGACCTGCCCAACGTCAACCGCCTGCTGGTGCTGAACGCCGGCTGCCACGGCGACACGCTGGACGACGTGCTCAGCGCCTTCAAGACCGCCGGCTCGCAGCAGGCCATCCTGTCCAAGGTGGACGAAGCCGTGAAGCTCGGCCCTTCGATCGACGCCCTGATCCGCCACCAGATGGTGCTGCGCGGCGTGACCAACGGCCAGCGCGTGCCCGAGGACTGGGAGGCCGCCGATGCGCACAAGCTCATCAGCACCTCGATGCGCTCGCCCGCCAAGTCGGCCTTCGACCCCAAGGCGTCGGACCTGAACTTCTTCTTCTCGCACTCGCCCGAGCTGGCCTCGGAAAGGGGACTGGTCGATGCTTGATACCGGATTCCACCAGGCCACGAGCCTGCACAGCATCACGCCGCAGTCGGACCTGCGGGTCGTGTCTGTCGTGGCGCAGCCCGACGCCGCCTACGGGTTGGAAACCCTGTGGCAGGTGTGTTCCAGCCTGCAGCGGCTGGGGTATCCCGTGGCCGTGCTGGACGGCACCGCCCGCGAAACCGACGACGCGCCGGGCCTGGCCCACCTGCTGGCCGAGCCCTCCTGGCAGAACGGCGCCCCGCTCGAAACCGGCCCGGCGGCCTCGTCGCTGGCGGTGATTCCGGCCGGCTACGGCATGCAGCGCCTCGCCCGCCAGACCGCCGACGGCCCGGCCGCGATGCAGGCGCTGCAACCCTTCTTTCGCACCTATGCGCTGCTGGTGCTCTACGCCAGCGCCGAGGTGCTGGCACCATTGGTGCGCGCGACCTCGGCCATCCCCCTGGTGATCGCCGAAGGCGGCCCCGACAGCGTGGTGCAAAGCTACCGGCAACTGAAACACATGGCGATGCACGCCGGCGTGCACTGCTCGGTGGCCTCCATCCTGCCGCCCGGCGGGCCGGCCCAGGCCGACCCGACGCATGCGGCGTTGAACACGCTGCAGCGCTGCGCCGAGCGGCACCTGGGCAGCGGCATCCTGACCAGCACGGTGCGCGCCAACCACGCCCAGGACGTGCAGCGCCTGGCCTTGCAACTGCTGGAAAACGCGTGCACCATTGGCGCCGCAACGCCGACCCCCACCCCGCCCTTCGGCATGACGGAGACGGCAGCGCATTTCGCCCGGAGACATTGACCCGATGTACACCGCCAAAGGACAGCTCGACCGCGATGCGCTGATCCGCCAGCACGTGCCGCTGGTTCGCCGGATTGCGCACCACATGATCGCCAAGCTCCCGCCCAACGTGGAGCTGGACGACCTCATCCAGGTGGGCATGATGGGCTTGAGCGAGGCCCTGTCGCGCTACGAGGTGGCGCAGGGCGTGCAGTTCGAGACCTTCGCCACCCAGCGCATCCGCGGCGCCATGCTCGACGAATTGCGCGAGGGCGACTGGATGTCCCGCAGTTCGCGCAAGAGCCAGAAGGAAATCGAACACGCCGTCCACCGGCTGGAGCAGAAACTCGGGCGCAGCCCGCTGGAATCCGAGATCGCCGCCGAGCTGGACCTGAGCCTGGGCGAATACCAGACGCTGCTGGGCAAGGTGCGCGGCACGCAGTTGGTCTACCTGGAAGACATGACGCGGGGCGACGACGGCGACGACGGGTTTCTCGACCGGCACGTGGCCGACGGCGAAGCCGACCCGATGGCCATGCTGCGCGACCAGCGGCTCAAGGCCTCGCTGGTGGCCGCCATCAAGAGCCTGCCGGAGCGCGAGCAGCACATCATGGGCATGTACTACGAGCACGACATGAACCTGAAGGAGATCGCGGCCGTGCTGGGCGTGACCGAATCACGCATCTGCCAGCTGCACAGCCAGTCCATCGCCCGGCTGCGGGCCAAGATGCGCAGCCACTAGCGGAGCGCCGCCGTCCCACCGGACGCGCCCCTGGCGCCAACGAAAAAGGCCGCATGCAGATGCGGCCTTTTTGCTTTGGGAGGCTGGCTTTTACCAGGAGCGAAGGGGAAGCCGGGCGGGATCAGCCCTGCGACCGGTAGATCCGAGCGGCGCCGCCCGAGCGTGCCGGAGCACCGTTTCCGTAGGTCGCAGCCTCCTGGGGCGGCAGCAGGGTCGCCACCTGGCGCTCGGTCAACGCGGACAGGCGCGCCAATTGTTCCCGCTGCTGGGACAACTGGCTGCGCAGGGCCTGGATGCGGCGCTGGATGTCGGCCGGCAATTCGGTGGGGCGGGGGATTTTCTGGAGCGCCTGGGACAGATCGAGAGCGGCCTGGCGCAACAGGGGGGCGGTGCGTTCTACCGCGAGCGCGTCGGTTTCCAGCAGGGCGGCACCGACGTCTTTCAACCGGGATTCGACTTCAGACAGCGTGGTTTCGAGTTGCATGGGTGGATCCTGTGCCGATCAACCCCTGCAGGAAACCCGGGGTCAGTGGCTGTTGCTGGTGTGGGAGATGATTTCCTGCGCATTGGACAGCAGCTTGTCCGCGATCGCATCGGCGTCCACCGAGAAAGTGCCCTTTTCGATGGCGGCGCGCACGGCCTTCACCTTGTTGGCATCGAAATCGGTGCCGGCGCGGCCGTTGGCTTCGAGTCCGCGGGCGGCGCTGGAAAACGTGACAGGCACGCCAGCGGCCGCAGCGGCAGCGAGCGCGGCGCTCTTGGCAGCCGTTTCGGCGGCAGCTGCAGGGGCCTTGGCCTGCTTGGCAGCAGTGGCGGCTTGCGACACTGCATTGGCTATTTCGGGGTTTTGACCTATCTTCATCGCTCTCTCCCACCCCGCTCGATGTGGGGCACAGTAGCAATGTTTTCGACCACTTCGACAGGGACTTTAGGCTTTTCTTGCGCCCCATCGCTTACAAAGTGATCTCTACTGTTCCATTTTCGGACACAACACCGGCGACGACACGGCCATTCTCCATACGGATGCGCACAGTCTCGCCAACGGCGCCTGCGGTGATCGCCTGGCCTGCGGATGTTACCGAATAACCCCGTCCCTGCGCCACCACCCGCACCGCCGCCCCCGCCTTGAACAGGGTCGGCGCCTTCACCATGTGCTGGCGCACGGCCTGGCCGGCCATGAGCTGGCGCGAGGCCACCATGCCGACCCAGCTGTCGGGATTGGCCACGATCGCGGTGGTTTCCGCCGCCCAGTCCACTTCGGCCTCGGTCGCATCGGCGGCCGTGAGCACGGCCCCGGACGCGACATTGCCCGTGAGCACCCACGCCGGGCCATACGCCTTGACGGTGACGGGCAGGAACACGTTCCACGCGGTGGCACCGTCCACGCAGCGCAGCCCGAGGCGGGTGCGGCCCCACAGCCGCGAGCCGGCAGGCAGGTAGGGCTCGACGCGGG
>NZ_BAAJYS010000332.1:0-3618 GCF_057543315.1 Acidovorax sp. KPB24-07 | reverse complement strand
GGGGCGAGCGCCAGCACGCGGGCGCTTTCGCGCGGCGCCGACAGGCCCCAGGCCTGGGCGGTCACGCCCAGCACCCGGCGCACGCGCACCTGCAAAGGGGTTGGGAAAGGTGCGGACATGGGTGCACCCTTTCAGAGCAGGTCCACCGGAGCGGCGTCCTGCAGGTTGAGCTTGCGGGGGATGAGCTTCAGGTCGAAGAACGTGTCGGCGATCACCTGCTGCTCGGCCAGGATGTCGCGCGACACCAGCGAGGTACCGTAGCCCGCCCGGCCCACGAACAACTCGGTGACGGCGCGGTCCAGTCCCAGCACGGTGGACAGCTCCGCCGCGGCCTCGGCCTTGTGCGCGGCAATCCACTTGTCGATGGCGTCCACCTCCTGGATGGCGACGCGCAGCACGTCGGCGTTCCTGGCGGAATAGTCGCGCGAGGAAAAGTAGTAGGCGCGGTTGTTCGCCACGCCCGTGGCATCGGCCAGCACGCGGGCCTGCAGCGTCTTTTGCGCCGACGCGAGGAACGGGTCCCAGATCACCCAGGCGTCCACGGCGCCTTTCTCGAAGGCCGCCCGCGCATCGGGCGGCGCGAGGAAGACCGGCTGCACGTCGCGGTAGTGCAGGCCGTGCTTTTCCAGCACCTTGACCAGCAGGTAGTGCACGTTCGAGCCCTTGTTGAGCGCGACGCGCAGGCCCTTCAGCTCGGCCACGCTCTGGATCGCCGAGCCCTTGGGCACGACGACGGCCTCCAGCTGCGGGCGCGGCACCGTGGCCCCCACGTACACCAGCGGCGCTCCGGCCGCCTGGGCGAAGATGGGGGGCGCTTCGCCCACGTCGCCGAAGTCGATCGAGCCGACGTTCAGCGCCTCCAGTTGCACCGGGCCGGCATTGAACTCGGTCCAGGTCACCTTCACGCCCAGCGGCGCCAGGCGCTTTTCCAGCGTGCCACGGGCCTTGAGCAGCGACAGCCAGCCCTTTTGGTGGCCCACGCGCAGGACGCGGTCGCCCTTCTGGGCCAAAGCGGGCGGCAGGCCGGCGGCCAGCACGGTGCCGAGGCCGGAAGCCACCATCCGGCGGCGCAGGGAAGAGAAATTCGAAGTCATGCGATCGGTCTTTCTGGCGAGGTCCACCGGGTGCGGGCGGCGATGCAGCGGCCTGCCCGCGGCGGGCGGGTTCTCAAAGATGGGGAGGGCTTGGGGAGGAGCGGACGGCGGGGGCCGGCCCACAGGCCGGCGCCGCCCGGGGCGCGTCAGACGCTACATCGCACCTGGGAGAAATGCACCGGCGCGAACCGCGTGGCCTGGGCCGGCGCGGGGCGCAGGGTTTCGGTGATGAGCACGTTCACGGCGTCGTCCAGCCGGGAGGACACGTCGTGCCCCACCTCGTAGGCGCCCTCGGGCGTGAGCGTGACCTGGGCATCGGTGGCGTAGATGCCCGGCAGGATGTGCTTGGCACCCAGCGACTGCAGCACCGGCCGCAGCGCGTAGTCCAGCGCCAGCATGTGGTGGGCGCTGCCGCCGGTGGCCAGCGGCAGCACGGTCTTGCCCTTGAGCGCCGCCTGCGGCAGCAGGTCGAGAAAGACCTTGAGCACGCCGCTGTAGGCCGCTTTGTAGACGGGTGTCGCCACCACCAGCACGCTGGCCTCGGCCACGCTGTCCACCGCGTGGGCGATGGAGCGGTGGCCCGTGTCCGCCAGCAGCAGCGCCTGGGGCGACAGGTCGCGGATGTGCAGGCGCTGCACCAGCGCACCGCGCACCGACAGGCGCTGCGACACGGTATCCAGCAGGGCGGCGGAGCGGGAACGCTCCGAGGGGCTGCCGGCGATCAGGAGGACGGACATGGAATGGGGCTTTCTAGCGCGGGCGGATTGGCAAGAGCGCCGTCGTCTTCACTTCTTGGTGTAGATCTGGTCGAAGCTGCCGCCATCGGCGAAGTGCGCCTTGTCGGCCTTCGCCCAGCCGCCGAAGGCCTGGTCGATGGTCACCAGCGTGAGCTTGGGGAACTGCTTGTCGTACTTGGCCTTGGCCTTGTCGCCCGTGGGGCGGTAGAAGTTCTTGCCGGCGATGTCCTGGCCTTCGTCGGAGTACAGGTACTTGAGGTATTCCTCGGCGACGGCGCGGGTGCCCTTCTTGTCCACGTTCTTGTCCACCACCGCCACGCTGGGCTCGGCCAGGATGGACAGCGACGGCACGACGATCTCGAACTTCTCGGGGCCGAACTCCTTCAGCGCCAGAAAGGCTTCGTTCTCCCAGGCCAGCAGCACGTCGCCCACGCCGCGCTGCACGAAGGTGATGGTGGAGCCGCGGGCGCCGGTGTCCAGCACGGGCACATTGCTGTACAGCTTGGCGACAAAGTCCTTGGCCTGTGCGTCGCCACCGTACTTGCGCTTGGCGAATTCCCAGGCGGCCAGGTAGTTCCAGCGGGCGCCGCCGGAGGTCTTGGGGTTGGGGGTGATCACCTGCACGCCGGGCTTGGCCAGGTCGTCCCAGTCCTTCAGACCCTTGGGGTTGCCCTTCTTCACCAGGAACACGATGGTCGAGGTGTAGGGGGCCGAATTGTGCGGCAGGCGTTTTTGCCAGTCGGCCTTGACGAGGCCGCCGTGCGTGACGAGCGCATCGATGTCGCCGCCCAGTGCCAGCGTGGCCACGTCGGCATCGATGCCGTCGATGATCGAGCGCGCCTGCTTGCCGGAGCCGCCGTGCGACTGCTTGATCGCCAGATCCTGGCCGCTCTTGGCCTTCCAGTGCTTGGCGAACGCCTGGTTGTATTCGACGTACAGCTCCCGGGTGGGGTCGTAGGACACGTTCAGGAACTGCACCGGCTGGGCCAGCGACGGCAAAGCCGTCAGGGCCATACCGGCCAGCAGGGCGGCGGCGAGGGGAAACTTGATAAAGTCGCGGCGAACGTTCATGAGAGGCTTTCTTTTGTGGAATGCGGTCCGGTGCAAATCACCGATGCAACGCATTCTGAAAGTCGCTCTTCAAAACTGGAACTACTGAAATTTCAGTTTTAAATACCCAAAACATCTAAACCACCTTTCCAGGACCCTTCCCCATGGCACGTACCGTTCAATGCATCAAACTCGGCAAGGAAGCCGAAGGCCTCGACTTTCCCCCCTACCCCGGTGACCTGGGCAAGCGCATCTGGGAGGGTGTCAGCAAGGAAGCCTGGGCCGCCTGGCTCAAGCACCAGACGATGCTGGTGAATGAAAACCGCCTGAACCTGGCCGACGCCCGCGCCCGCCAGTACCTGGCCCGGCAGATGGAGCAGCACTTCTTCGGCGAAGGCGCCGACGCCGCCCAGGGCTACGTGCCGCCCAGCGCCTGAACCGCCGGGAATGAACCCGGCTCGGTTCCTGCCGGAGCCCATCGACTGGCTGGCGGACGGCACCCCTTACAGCCCGCGGTTCGGCGACCGTTACCACAGTGAAAACGGCGGCCTGGACCAGGCGCGCCGCGTGTTCCTGCACGGCTGCGGCCTGCCCCAGGCCTGGGCCGGCCAGCCGCGCTGGCGCATCCTGGAGACCGGCTTCGGCCTGGGGTTGAACTTCCTCGTGACCTGGGCGGCCTGGCGCAGCGACCCCGATCGCCCCGCCCTGCTGCACTTCGCCTCGTGCGAGGCCCACCC
>NZ_BAAJYS010000331.1:0-3626 GCF_057543315.1 Acidovorax sp. KPB24-07 | reverse complement strand
CCAGCGTGGGCACGTCGGGCAGGGCCGAGGATCGCTGGAGCGTGGACACCGCCAGCGCCCGCAGCTTGCCGGCCTTGATGTGCGGCAGCACGGGCGTGATGGTGTCGAACGACAGGGTGATCTGGCCGCCCAGCAGGTCGGTGGCCAGCGGGCCGCTGCCTTTGTAGGGAATGTGGCCGAGCGACGTGCCGGTGAGGCCCTGGAACTGCGTGCCGATCAGGTGCTGCGCGGTCCCGTTGCCGTTGGAGCCGAAGGTCAGCTTGCCCGGCTGCGCCCTGGCCTGGGCCACCAGGTCGGCCACGGTCCTGGCCGGGTTGTCGGCGTGCACGACCAGCACGTTGGGCACCAGCGCCACCGTGGTGATGGGGGCCAGGTCCTTCTGGAAGTCGTAGGGCAGTTTCTTGTACACGCTGGTGGCGATGGTGTGGTGCACCGCGCCCATCAGCAGGGTCTAGCCGTCGGGCCTGGACCGGGCCACGTAGTCGGCGCCGATGGTGGCGCCGGCCCCCGGGCGGCTTTCCACGATGACGGGCTGGCCGAGCGACACCGTCAGCCGGTCGGCCAGCGCCCGCGCCAGCACGTCGGTGGTGCCGCCTGCGGGAAAGGGCACCGTCAGGCTGATGGTCTTGGTGGGCCAGGCGGCCTGGGCGAGGGCGCTGCCGCTGGCCAGCACCGGGAGGGCGGCCGCGAAAGCGTGCAGCAGCACCTGCCGCCGCCGGCGCGCGGGGAAAAATTTCGGGGCCATGCTGGTCTCCTGGGAGAGCGCTCTGCGGCGCCTGGGGGATGGCCCGCCGCTACGCGGTCGGGCGAAGGAAGGAACGGATGAATGAAAGAAAAGGATTTCAGGCGGCCAGCCGCTGCGCCTGGCGGGTGCCGGCCAGGTGGTCGCACACTGCCTGCGTGACCTGGGCCGTGGTGGCTGGCCACCCAGGTCCCGCGTGTGCAGGGCCGGGTCCGCGGTGACGTGTTCGATGGCCCGCATCAGGCGCCGGGCGGCGTCCGCCTCGCCCAGGTGTTCGAGCAGCATCACGGCCGACCAGAACGTGCCCACCGGGTTCGCCAGGCCCTGGCCCATGATGTCGAAGGCCGACCCGTAGATGGGCTCGAACATCGAGGGATAGCGCCGCTCGGGGTCGATGTTGCCGGTCGGTGCGATGCCCAGGCTGCCCGCCAGCGCGGCGGCCAGGTCGCTCAGGATGTCGGCATGCAGGTTGGTGGCGACGATGGTGTCCAGCGTGGCCGGGCGGTTCACCATGCGGGCCGTGGCGGCGTCCACCAGCTCCTTGTCCCAGGCCACGTCGGGAAAGTCGCGCGAGACCTCCAGCGCGATCTCGTCCCACATCACCATCGCGTGGCGCTGGGCGTTGCTCTTGGTGATCACGGTGAGCTGCCGTCGCGGGCGCGACCGGGCGAGCTGGAAGGCGTAGCGCAGGATGCGCTCCACGCCCACGCGGGTCATGATCGACACGTCGGTGGCGGCCTCGATCGGGTGGCCCTGGTGCACCCGGCCGCCCACGCCGGAGTATTCGCCCTCCGAGTTCTCGCGCACGATCACCCAGTCCAGCTGCTCGGGCGTGCAGCGCTTGAGCGGTCCGTCGATGCCCGGCAGGATGCGCGTGGGCCGCACGTTGGCGTACTGGTCGAAGCCCTGGCAGATCTTCAGGCGCAGGCCCCACAGGGTGATGTGGTCGGGAATGTGCGGATCGCCCGCCGAGCCGAACAGGATCGCGTCCTTGCCGCGCAGCGCGTCCAGCCCGTCGGCCGGCATCATGGCGCCGTGCGCGCGGTAGTGGTCGCCGCCCCAGTCGAAGTCTTCGAACTCGAAGCGCAGCGTCTCGTCGGTGGCGGCCAGGGCCTGCAGGACCTGGCGGCCGGCGGGAATCACTTCCTTGCCGATCCCGTCTCCGGGAATGGTGGCGATGGCGTAGGTGGTCATGGGTGGTTCGGTCGAAAAGCGTTGGGGACCGCGCCACTCTAGGCACCGCCGGCCTTTCGGCGCGGGGCTATAGTGAAACCATTGTTCACCTGGATTCAACAATCCAGCTGCCCGCCCACCCTCTTTTTTTCCTGCCGCCTGCCCATGCCTGCTGCCCACGCCCCTCCCGCCATCCAGCCAGCCGACCTGGGGTTTTTCTCGGTGTTGGCCAGTTGCGGCAGCCTGAGCGCGGCCGCGCGCGAACTGGGCATCACCACACCGGCCGTCAGCAAGCACCTGGCGCTGATGGAGGCGCGCGTGGGCGTGCCGCTGGTCAACCGCACGACGCGCCGCATGGGCCTCACGCCCGAGGGCGAGCTGTACCTGGCGCACGCGCGCCGCATCCTGGGCGAGATCCACGACCTGGAAGAGCTGCTGGGCCTGTCACGCGCGACACCGAAGGGCCTGCTGCGGGTGAATGCCACGCTGGGGTTCGGGCGCCGCCACATCGCGCCGCTCATCTCGCGCTTCGCGCGCCTGCATCCGCAGGTGCAGGTGCAACTGCAGCTGTCCGTGAACCCTCCCGCGCTCACCGACGATGCGTTCGACGTGTGCATCCGATTCGGCGCGCCGCCCGAGGCGCGCGTGATCGCCAGGCACCTGGCGCACAACCGGCGGCTGCTGTGCGCATCGCCCGACTATCTGGCGCGCCACGGCACGCCGAAGGTGCCCAACGACCTGGTGCACCACAACTGCCTGGGCATCCGCCAGGGCGAGGAGGCCTACGGCGTGTGGCGGCTCACGCGTGGCCGCGGGCGCCGTGCGGTCACCGAGTCGGTGAAGACGCGCGGCAGCCTCACCACCAACGACGGCGAGATCGCCGTGCGCTGGGCCCTGGAAGGGCACGGCATCCTGATGCGGGCCGAGTGGGACATCGAGCGCCACCTGCGCAGCGGGCAACTGGTGCCGGTGCTGCCCGCCTACAGCACGCCCGATGCCGACATCCACGCGGTGTACCCGCAGCGCCACCAGTCCGCGGCGCGGGTGCGGGCCTTCGTCGATTTCGTGGCGCAGGCGCTGTCGGACCGGGGCAGGGCCGGCGGTGGGGACGACGACGCGGAGTGAGCCCCGCCGCGCGGTTGTGGCGGCGCGTTCGCGTCGGCCAGTTCGGCACTTCGCCGAAAATGTGGGCTTTCCCCACGCTGATCGCCTCCGCCACCCTTTCATGTCCCTCATCGCCGTCATCGATTTCGAAACCACGGGCATCTCGCCCGGCCAGGGCGCGCGGGCGACCGAAGTGGCCATCGTGCTGCTGGACAACGGCCAGGTGGTGGACCGCTTTCAGAGCCTGATGAATGCCGGCGCTTGGATTCCGCCGTTCATCACGCAGCTGACGGGCATCACCAACGCCATGGTGGCCGCGGCCCCCGACGCGGCGCAGGTCATGCGCGAGGCGGCGCGCTTTGTGGGCGGCACGCCCATGGTGGCGCACAACGCATCGTTCGACAGCAAGTTCTGGGCGGCCGAACTGGGCTGCGCGGACCTGCCGGCGCCCCATGCCTTCGCGTGCACGGTGCTCCTGTCGCGGCGCCTGTACCCGGAGGCGCCCAGCCACCAGCTGGGCACCATCGTGGGCCACCTGGACCTGCCGCGCGCAGAGCGGGCCCACCGGGCCCTGGCCGATGCGGAGATGGCCGCGGCGCTGCTGGGC
>NZ_BAAJYS010000330.1:0-3646 GCF_057543315.1 Acidovorax sp. KPB24-07 | reverse complement strand
CGGGTGGGCAGGGGCTGCTCGTGCGGCCGGGCCGTCCACCTCGGCCAGCACCAGCACGGGCGTACCAGCGGGCAGCTCGGCGAGGCGGCGGGCGATGGCGGGCAGGGCCGTGTCGTCGCCGATCAGCACGTAGCCGTCGAAGGCGGTGGGAATGACCATGGAGCCGCGCGGGCCCCCCACGCCCACGGTCTGCCCGGGCGCGGCCTGCAGCGCCCATTGCGTGGCCGGGCCGGCGTCGTGCAGCGCGAAGTCGATGGTGAGGGTGCGCGCGGCGATGTCGTGGTGGCGCGGCGTGTAGTCGCGCATGGTGGGCCGGGGCGAGTCGGGCGCGAGGCCCCCGGTGTCCGCCGGCACGGGAAAGTCGATCCGGCCCGTGGCGGGGTCGGGCAGGATGAGCTTCACGTGGTCGTCGAAGCCCGCGCTGTCAAAGCCCTCCAGGTCTGGGCCGGTGAGGACGATGCGCACGCAGTGCGGCGTGACGCGCTCGGCGCTTTGCACGGTGAGGATGCGCCGGCGCAGTTCATGGCGCATGCGCTGGGGCGCGCGGGCCGCCAGCAGTTCGGGGGAAGGCTGCGCTGCGGTGGCGGCAGAGGTGGCTGGGGTGGTGGTCGAAGCGGACAGTGTGGTCATTTCAGGGCTTTCTGCCGGGGCGATGCCGGCGTTGCGGAGGGAGGCCAGGGCGTCGTGGGGCGCACTCCGGGCAACGGGGGCCGGGGCGGTCGCTCTGGGGCGTCCTGCAGGCCGGCGGGGAACAGGTGCTAAAGGCGCTCGATCTGCCGCGCCGCGGCGTCCAGCGCATCGGCGATGGCATGGATCTGCGCCTCGGCCAGCGGCTCGCGCGCCAGGCGAAGGTGCAGCGCATGGCGCAGGTTGTGCACGGCGCGCTCGATGGGCGCCGGGCGCTCGCCGTGACCGCCGCCGCGCATCGGCAGGCCGCTGGCCATGCGGGCCAGCAGCGCATCCACCTCGGCGCGGTGCTCGGCCAGGTGGTCGCGCCCCGCATCGGTCAGCGTGTGCAGCTTGCGGCCGCCATCGGCCGTGACGGTGACATGGCCCATCTCTTCCAGCAGGGTGAGCGTGGGGTAGATCACGCCGGGGCTGGGGCTGTAGGCACCGTTCAGCCGGTCTTCGATGGCCTTGATGAGCTCGTAGCCGTGGCGCGGCTTGTCGGCGATGAGCTGCAGCAGCACGAGGCGCAGCCCGCCGTGGCCGAACACGCGGCCGCCACCACGCCGCTCGAGAGGGGGCTGGCGCGCATCCAGGAATTCATGCTTCATGGGGAAATTAGATATATCTAAAAACAAAAGATATATCTATTTTGGAAACGGGCTGATTGGCTGCCTGGGGTATCCCTGCCGGCTCCATGGTCTGTGAGAGCTTGCCGGTGCCCAACCCCTTCCCGGGATGCCGTTCGGAACCTGGTCACTTCCTTCGCGTCGCGGGCCGCCGCGTGACCGGGATGCCGGTAGCGTCTTTCCCTTTTCGGCAAACGCCGCCAGGAGGTGTCCCATGCCCATCCACCGCACGGATTTTCCCGGTGTCTACATCCATACGCCCCGGCCGCAGGAAGCGGGCGCTTGCAACCTCCAGCAGGTGGAAGCCCTTGAAGCCAAGAACCAGGATTTCTTGCACCGCAACCAGGGAACCCTGGCGCAACTGGCGTCCCAATCTTCCGGCCGCACGCTCCTGCGGCAGATCGAATCCATCACCACCATGGCGCCCCGAAAGCGCGTGGTGCTGACGCCTTCGCAAGGGGGTTGGCCGCAAGCGCTTTCCTGCCAGCAGATCGCTGGCAACACGCAGTTGCGGCCCATGGACAATTGGGACGACATCGACAGCTACATGAGCCGCCGTCCGTCGGGCGATTCGTTCATGCCCGAAGTGGCGGCCGCCCCGATGCCCGGCAGGGAGACTCCCGGCGCAGACGAAGTCTGGATCCGCACCGACCCAGACATCGGCATGAAGTTTTCATCCGATGACTCGGATGAGTACGAGTTGAGCGCAGACCATTACGTTGCAACGCTCGGCCACGAAATGATCCATGCGCGGGACAGCCTGCACGGCATTCAGCCACACCGCTCGGAAGACACCTCGACCTCTGGTCATCAGGGCTCGGACCGTCCTTTGGAGAAAGCGCTGCTGCCCGTGGAGTTGCGCACGATCGGCGTCGGACCCTATGCCGACGAAGTCCCTTCAGAAAACTCCATTCGAAGAGAACATGGGCTGACGCTGCGCAGGAGCTATCACGGCTTTACCGATGACCATTGATGGACAGAGGGGGGCCAGAGAAAAGCGCTCAGGCCAGTGCCGCCGCGTGCCCGCGCGTGAAAGCCTCTTCGAACACCGAATAGCCCGACCAGTCCGCATGCGCGAATGCCAGCCGCGCGGTGCCGGGCGTGGGTGGCACGGGTACGCGCTCTCCGTTCGATAGCGCATAGCGCTTGCCAGACGGTCGCTGCGGCGCGATTTTGCTGAGAAACGCCTGGGTGCCCGGCAAAGGGATCGACATGGCATGGCCGTAGCGCGTGATCTCCATGCGCCGCGCATGCTTGGCCAGGTCGGGGTGCGGCGCGGCCAGCCCGGCGAGGATGGCGTCGCGCCAGTGCGCCCAGGGTTGCTCCGCCAACTGCCGGCGGCCATCGGCCACGTCGCCCAGCGCCTGGTAGTAGGTGAGCACGGTGGCGGCCGGGCGCGGGTCCAGCCGCTGGTGGCCGGCGTTCACGTAGCCCAGGCCGCCGGGCGTAGGGTCGGCGTAGAGCACGTTGTCCCAGGCGGGGGCCGCGCCTTCGCGGTCGGCCAGCGGGGCGTCAATGTGGATGTTGGCGACCAGCCAGGGCGCCCACGACAGGCGCTGCGCCGCCTGCTGCAGGAAGCCGGGCGGGTTGCGCACCACGCGCGCCGCGACGAAGACCGGCAGCGCCACGATGCAGCGGCGCGCCTGCCAGCGCTCCACGCTCTCGCTGGCGTGGTGGAACACGTCCACCTCCACGCCCTGGCGGGTTTCCTCGATGCGCAGCACCGAGCTGCCAGTGCGCAGCTGCCCGCCGGCCTGCAGCGGCGCGGCCAGGCGCTGGGTGAGCCAGCCGTTGCCCTCGGGCCAGGTGAGCACGCCCTCGCGGTCTTCGGTGGCCGCATCGCCGGGCGCATGGAAGCCGTGGCGGCTGGCGAAGTAGTGGATGCCCGCCCAGGCCGACACGCGCGCCGCGCCGGCGCCGTAGTCGTCGCGGCAGCAGTAGTCCAGGTACCAGCGCAGATGCGTGTCGTCGAAACCCTCCTGCTCCAGCCATGCTATGAAAGTAATAGCGTCAAGCCGTAGATGAATCTGCGCCAGGGGCTGATTGGGCTTCCATCCTTTGACCACCGGCATGGTGAAGGGCGCCGCGCGGCCCAGTTCGGCCACGCGGGTGGAAAAGCGCCGGTACTGCGCCAGCGTTTCGGCGCCCACGCCCTGCACGGGCAGCAGCCCGTCCTGCCACTGCCCCTGGAAGAACAGGCGCTCCTGCGGGCTGTGGCACAGGTGGCGCTCGTCGTAGCGCCAGCGCCCGGCCACGCGCTGGCGCAGGCCCAGTTCTTCCAGCAGGTCCTGCACCTCGCGCGCGCTGTCGCCCGGCACGGGCAGGTAGTGCGCGCCCAGCGGGCAGGCCAG
>NZ_BAAJYS010000329.1:0-3655 GCF_057543315.1 Acidovorax sp. KPB24-07 | reverse complement strand
CCCCAGGCCGCCGCCGATCGCCAGGCCCGCCAGCACGAGGGCGCACGCGCCCGACACCATCAGCGGCCAGAAATTGGACAGCGGCGCCTGGGTGTGCGCGAACAGGAACGGCAGCGCCACGGCCACGGTGGCCAGCGCGGCGGCGAAAGCGTTGAACAAAGGCATGGGGCGGTTGGCCAAGGCAAAGGGCCGATCATAGGCAGGGCCGCCCGGTCGGCCCCTCGGGCGCCCATGGGACAATCCCGCCCATGCATGCATTGTTTGAAGAAGCCGGCAAATTTCTCGCCGGACGCATCCTTTCCGAGGCCGAAAGCTCCGCCCAGATCGAGCTCGACTCGGGCAAACGGGTGAAGGTCAAGGCCGCCCACCTGCTGATCCGGTTCGAAAAACCCGCCCCGGCCGAGATGCTCGCCCAGGCGCAGGCCGTGGCCGCGTCGATCGAGCTCGACCTAGCCTGGGAGTTCGCCCCCGAGGACGAATTCGGCTTCGCCGACCTGGCGCGGGACTATTTCTCCGAGAACGCCACCCTCGTCCAGCAGGCCGGCGCGCTGTTCGCGCTGTACGAGGCGCCGCACTACTTCCGCCGCGCGGGCAAGGGCCGCTTCAAGAAGGCGCCGGCCGAGATCCTGCAGCAGGCGCTGGCCGCCATCGAGAAAAAGAAGCTCGTGCTGCAGCAGATCGCCGACTGGGCCGAGCAGCTCGGCCGGGGCGAATGCCCGCAGCCGATCCGCGAGCAGCTCTACAAGATCCTGTTCCGCCCCGACAAGAACGCGCCCGAGTACAAGGCCGTGGTGGAGGCCAGCCGCGCCACCCACCTGCCACCGCTCGATCTGCTGCAGCGGGCCGGCGCCATCGACTCGGCCTACCAGTTTCACTGGAAGCGCTTCCTGTTCGACAACTTTCCCAAGGGCACCGGCTTTGCGGCGATCACCGCGCCGCAGCCGCCCGAGGACCTGCCGCTGGCGCCCGTGCAGGCCTATTCCATCGACGATTCCCAGACGACCGAGATCGACGATGCGCTGTCGGTGCAGGGCCTGGGTACGGGCACCGTGGTGCTGGGCATCCACATCGCGGCGCCGGGCCTGGCCATCGTGCCGGGCACGCCGCTCGACCAGCTGGGGCGCAACCGCCTGTCCACGGTGTACATGCCCGGCTACAAGATCACCATGCTGCCCGACGAGGTGGTGAAGATCTACACCCTGGACGAGGGCCGCGCCAACCCGGCCGTGTCGCTCTACGTGACCATCGACGAGGCCACGCTCGAAGTCACCGGCACCGAAACCAAGCTGGAACGCGTGCCCGTGGCGGCCAACCTGCGCCACGACCAGCTGGACCACATCGTCACCGAAGCCTGGCTGACCGACCCCACGGTGCAGGCCCCGGAAGCCCCCCAGCGCTTGCTGGAGCTGCGCGGGCAGCTATCGTTTCTGTACCGCCTGGCCCAAAGCCTCAAGGCCCAGCGCGAGGTGGTGCGCGGCAAGCCCGAGACCTTCAACCGGCCGGACTACAACTTCCGCCTCACCGGCAACGACGGCGCCGAGCCGCAGGGCCGCGAGACCGTCTCGATCACCACGCGCCGGCGCGGCGCCCCGCTGGACCTGATCGTGGCCGAGGCCGCCATCGTGGCCAACAGCACCTGGGGCGGCCTGCTGGCCGACCACGGCGTGCCCGGCATCTACCGCAGCCAGGCCAGCCTGGCGCCTGGCGTGAAGGTGCGCATGGGCACCAAGGCGCTGCCGCACGCGGGCATCGGCGTCAAGAGCTACGCCTGGGCGACCTCGCCGCTGCGCCGCTACGTGGACCTGGTGAACCAGTGGCAGATCATCGCGTGCGTGCGCCACGGCAAGACCGCCGCGCTGGCCGCGCCGTTCAAGCCCAAGGACGCGGACCTGTTCTCCGTCATCAGCAGCTTCGATGCGGCCTACAGCGCCTACAACGGCTACCAGGCCGGCATGGAGCGCTTCTGGACGTTGCAGTACCTGCAGCAGAACGGCATCACGGAGATCGAGGCCACCGTGTTCAAGGAAGGCCCAGGGGGCAGCTTCCTCGTGCGGGCCGATACGCTGCCGCTGGTGCTGCCCGTGCTGGGCGCGCAGAACCTGCCGCGCGGCGCGCGGGTGCGCGTCAAGCTCGGTGAGATCGACGAGATCACGCTCGACGTGAACGGCACCGTGCTGGAGCGCCTGGACAGCCCCGCCGACAGCGCCGAGGCCACGCCGCAGGGCGACGAGGCAGGCGAGGACGACGAAGAGGCCGTGGCCGGCCCCATCGCCATCGCGGTGGACGTGAACGAAACCGAGGCCGGCGCCAGCGCCAGCACGGATAATCGGGCGCCGTGAAACTGCCCGCCTTCTTCCAACGATTCAGCACGCTGCAGCTGGCGCTCGGCGTGTCCATCGCCGTGCATGCGGTGCTGCTGTCGGTGCGGTTCATCGACCCCGAGAGCTTCAACCGCGTCTTCCAGGACACGCCGCTGGAAGTGATCCTGGTCAACGCCAAGTCCAGCGAGCGGCCGGACAAGGCCCAGGCGATCGCGCAGTCGTCGCTGGCCGGCGGCGGCGAGGCCGCCAAGGGCCGCGCGACCAGCCCCCTGCCCTACTCGGCCCTGACGGCGGTGGGCGACGATTTCGAGGAGGCCCAGCGCAAGCTCGACGCCATGCAGGAGCAGCAAAGCCAGCTGCTGGCCCAGCTGCGCAAGCAGCTGGCCACCCTGCCGGTGCCCGACCCGCGCCAGCCCAGCCAGAGCGCCGACGCCCTGGCGCAGGAGGAAAAGCGCCGCCAGCTCATCAAGCTGCTGGCCGAGATCGAAAAGCGCATCAACGAAGAGAACGCCCGCCCCAAGAAGCGCTACATCAGCCCCGCCACGCGCGAGGAGGTCTACGCGATCTACTACGACGGGCTGCGCCGCAAGATCGAGGACAAGGGCACCGACAACTTTCCCGAACAGGCCGGCAAGAAGCTCTACGGCGAGCTGACGATGATCGTGACCGTCAACCACGACGGCACGGTGCTGGAGACCGAGATCGTGCAGGGCTCGGGCAACCGCCTGCTCGACAACCGCGCCCAGGCCATCGCCCGCTCGGCCGGGCCGTTCGGCGTGTTCGGCCCCGCCATGCGGGCCAAGGCCGACCAGATCGCCGTGGTCTCGCGCTTCAAGTTCACGCGCGACCAGACCCTGGAAACCAGCGTGCGCTGACGCCGCGCCCCCCTTCGCCGTACGTCCTGCGCCGTACTTTCCTTGCCGCTTTTCTTCCGCACGACACCCCGATGACTTCGCCCGTGGATTCCTACTGCGTGATGGGCAACCCGGTCGAGCACAGCCGCTCGCCCTGGATCCATGCGCGCTTCGCCGAACTCACCGGCGAGCGCCTGTCGTATGCCCGCCGGCTGGTGCCGCTGGACGGCTTCGCGCAGGCCCTGGCCGACTTCGCCGCGGCGGGCGGACGCGGCTGCAACGTGACCGTGCCCTTCAAGCTCGACGCCGCACGGCTGGCCGCCCAGGGCAGCGAGCGGGTGCGGCTGGCCGGCGCGGCCAACACCCTCACCTTCGGCGACGACGGCCGCATCGCCGCCGACAACACCGACGGCCTGGGCCTGGTGGCCGACATCGTGCGCAACGCCGGCGTGCCCCTGGCGGGCAGCGACGTGCTGCTGG
>NZ_BAAJYS010000328.1:0-3688 GCF_057543315.1 Acidovorax sp. KPB24-07 | reverse complement strand
CCCAGCCGCCCGCGGCCGGCGGTCTGCAGCTCGGCCACGAGCAGGGTGGGGCTCGGCCAGGCCCGCGCGGGCGCGGCGCATGAGTTCGGTGTTGGTGGAGTCGACGCTCGGCAGCACCTCCACGGTGAAGCCCGGCAGCACGGGGGCCACGGCTTCCCAGATGGCCTCGGCGGGCCAGCGGATGGGGGGCGTCGGGGGAGCGGCCGGTCACCGGCGGGGGCTCCGCGCCTTGCGGCCCGGTGGGGGCGGCGTGGCGGTTTCGGTGGCGGGCGATGCCCTGTTGGCTTGGCGGACGGCCTTGCCGCGCTCGGCGTCCTTGGCAGCCTTGTCCGCCTTGGCCTGCTTTTCAGGCGCCATGCCCGGCGGCGCCCAGCCGCGCTTGGGCGCCAGCAGCGTGCCCCGGCAGTTGGCGCTGCCGCACCAGCAGGGGTATTCGGCCTTGAGCTTGGGGGTGTAGCGCTCTTCGATGATGAGGCCGTAGTCGTAGTTCAGCTCGTCGCCCGCGGCGATGTTGCGCAGGGCGGTGATGAAGATCCGGCCGTCCTGTTCGTCGGCGAAGCAGTTGGGGTCGCAGCTGTGATTGATCCAGCGCGATGAATTGCCGCCGAACTTTGCGTCGATCACGTGGTCTTCATCCACGTGGAAGTAAAAGGTATGGTTGGGCTGCGCGGGATCGTGCGGGTGCCGGTCCTGGGCCTCCTGCCAGCTGATGACCTCGCCCGTGTATTCGATGAGCACTTCGCCTTCGGCGATATCCTGCACGGCGAAGACGCCCTTGCCATGCACGCCCGAGCGCCGGGTCTGGAGGCGGCGCCCCGGTGCGGACGGGGGGGCTGCGGGCGATGCGGTGCGGGGCATGGCAAAACTCTGTTAGTTTGAATAGGCACACAGGCGCGTGCGCGTGTACGCGTGTGAGAAGCGGATTGTAGAAGCGCCTTTCAACGGCGAAACCCACAACATGACCAAGACACTGGTAATTGCAGAAAAACCCTCGGTGGCCCAGGACATCGTGCGCGCGCTCACCCCCGTGGCGGGCAAGTTCGACAAGCACGAGGACCATTTCGAGAACGACCGCTACGTGGTCACCAGCGCGGTGGGCCACCTGGTGGAGATCCAGGCGCCCGAGGAATTCGACGTCAAGCGCGGCAAGTGGAGCTTCGCCCACCTGCCCGTGATCCCGCCGTATTTCGACCTGAAGCCCGTGGACAAGACCAAGAGCCGCCTGTCGGCCGTGGTGCGGCAGGCCAAGCGCAAGGACGTCACCCAGCTCATCAACGCCTGCGACGCGGGCCGCGAGGGTGAGCTGATCTTCCGGCTGATCGAGCAGTACGCCGGCGGCTCCAAGCCCGACGGCAAGGGACTGGGCAAGCCGGTCAAGCGCCTGTGGCTGCAGTCGATGACGCCGCAGGCCATCCGCGACGGCTTCGAGGCACTGCGCTCCGAGCAGCAGATGCAGGGCCTGGCCCACGCCGCGCGCAGCCGCTCCGAGGCCGACTGGCTGGTGGGCATCAACGGCACGCGGGCCATGACGGCCTTCAACTCGCGCGACGGCGGGTTCTTCCTCACCACCGTGGGCCGGGTGCAGACGCCCACGCTGTCGCTGGTGGTCGAGCGCGAGGAAAAGATCCGCAAGTTCGTGAGCCGCGACTATTGGGAAGTGCACGCGGGCTTCCATGCCGAGGCGGGCGAGTACCTGGGCAAGTGGTTCAACCCCCAGTGGAAGAAGAGCGAAGACCCCGAGGCGAAGGCCGACCGGATCTGGAACCATGCCGACGCCGTGGCCATCGCCGATGCGGTGCGCGGCAAGGCGGCCAGCGTCACCGAGGAATCCAAGCCCACCTCGCAGTCCTCGCCCCTGCTGTTCGACCTGACCAGCCTGCAGCGCGAGGCCAACGGCAAGTTCGGCTTCAGCGCCAAGACCACGCTGGCCCTGGCGCAAAGCCTGTACGAGCGCCACAAGGCCCTGACCTACCCGCGGACTGACTCGCGCGCCCTGCCCGAGGACTACCTGCCCGTGGCACGCGATACCTTCGGCATGCTGGCCACGAGCGGCATGCGCCACCTGGCGCCCTTTGCCAGCCAAGCGCTGGACGGCAACTATGTGAAGCCCAACAAGCGCATCTTCGACAACAGCAAGGTCAGCGATCACTTCGCCATCATCCCCACGCTGCAGGCCCCGAGCGGGCTGTCCGAGGCCGAGCAGAAGCTGTACGACCTGGTGGTGCGCCGCTTCATGGCGGTGTTCTTCCCGAGTGCCGAATACATGGTCACCACGCGGGTGAGCCAAGTGGTCAACCACCATTTCAAGACCGAGGGCAAGGTGCTGGTGCGGCCCGGCTGGCTGGCCATCTACGGCAAGGAGGCCGCCGACGAGGTGGAGGGCGCCAAGGAAGGCGACAAGGGCCAGAACCTCGTGCCCGTGCAGCCCGGCGAGATGGTGCGCACCGACTTCGTGGAGCCCAAGGGCCTCAAGACCAAGCCGCCCGCGCGCTACTCCGAAGCCACGCTGCTGGGCGCCATGGAAAGCGCGGGCAAGCAGATCGACGATGAGGAGCTGCGCTCGGCCATGCAGGAAAAGGGCCTGGGCACCCCGGCCACGCGCGCGGCCATCATCGAAGGGCTGCTGACCGAAAAGTACATGCTGCGCGAGGGCCGCGAGCTGATCCCCACGGCCAAGGCCTTCCAGCTCATGACCTTGCTGCGCGGGCTGGAGGTCGAGGAACTGTGCCGCGCCGACCTCACGGGCGACTGGGAGTTCAAGCTCTCGCAGATGGAAAAGGGCCTGCTCAGCCGCGAGGCCTTCATGGCCGACATCGCCCGGATGACCGAGCGCATGGTCAAGAAGGCCAAGGAATACGACCGCGACACCATTCCCGGCGACTACGCCACGCTCTCGGCGCCGTGCCCCAACTGCGGCGGCGTGGTCAAGGAGAACTACCGCCGCTACGCCTGCGTGGGCAAGGCCGGCGACGGCTCGGACGCCTGCGGCTTCTCGTTCGGCAAGTCGCCGGCCGGCCGCACCTTCGAGACCGCCGAGGCCGACCAGCTGCTGCGCGACAAGAAGATCGGCCCGCTGGAGGGTTTTCGCTCCAAGGCCGGCTGGCCCTTCACGGCCGAGGTGGGCATCGTCTACGACGACGAGGCGCACAACTACAAGCTGGAGTTCGATTTCGGCGACGACAAGAACGCCGAGGAATCGGGCGAGCTGGTCGATTTCTCGGACCAGGAAAGCCTGGGCGCCTGCCCGGTGTGCGGCGCGCCCGTGTACGAGCACGGCAGCAACTACGTGTGCAGCAAGGCCGTGCCCACGGCGGCGCAGCCCACGCCCAGCTGCACCTTCAAGAGCGGCAAGATCATCCTGCAGCAGCCCGTGGAGCGCGCGCAGATGAGCAAGCTGCTGGCCACTGGCAAGACCGATCTGCTCGACAAGTTCGTGAGCATGCGCACGCGCCGGGCGTTCAAGGCGTTCCTCGCCTGGGACAAGGAGGCGGGCAAGGTGAACTTCGAGTTCGAGCAGCGCGAGAGCAAATTCCCGCCGCGCAAGACGTTCGCTGCAAAGGCCGGCGCAGGCGCGGCCGCCAAGACGTCGGCCGCGGCCAAGAAGGCGGCAAAGCCTGCCGCCAAGACCGCTGCCAAAGCCGCCGCCAAGAAGGCCCCGGCCGCACCCAAGGCGCCGCGCAAGCCCGCG
>NZ_BAAJYS010000327.1:0-3692 GCF_057543315.1 Acidovorax sp. KPB24-07 | reverse complement strand
GCCGAGCACGGGGGGCAGGCGCAGCGTGCGCAGCTCGCCGTCACCGCGCACGCGCCAGCCCGCGCCGTCGCGCGCCAGCGCGTAGGTGTGGAAGTCGCGCACCTTGCGGATGAACTCCGAGGCGAACACCGGGTGCAGCGGCTGGGCCACCGCCCAGTCGTACACCTTGCGCAGCACGTTGAGGCCGGCGCGCTTGGTGGTGGAGTACACGTGGTAGTAGATGTCCACGGGCTTGATGCGGCGGGGCGTCTCCGTCATCTCGAAGCTCTGCAGCACCTGCTCGTAGCCGTAGTAGGGGCCGCGCCACAGGTTGGTGTAGATGTTCTCGTTGGTGATGGGCGCGTACACCTGCAGGTAGCCGTTCTTCTGGATGCCGTGCGCCCCTACCGCGGTGAGCGATGGGTTGGTGCGCGTGATGGACGTGTCGCCGCCATTCATGTTGAGCAGGCCCGCCCGTTCGGTGATCTCCAGCGCCTCGGCGCCGGGCGCGGTGTCGCCCGACCACAGCAGGATCTTGACCTTCTTGTCCGGCGGCGCCAGCCGGGTGTTGATGTATTCGGTCGAGCCCACGATCTCGCGTTTCAGGTCCATGGTGTAGCCGGGAACGTCCAGGCTCATGGCGGCTTCCGAGTTCTCGCTGAACAGCCCGTGGCGCACGCTGCGGTCCCACAGGAAGGGGTGCGAGTAGGTGTGGCTGGCGATCTCGACGTGCGGCAGGCGGAACATGCGCCGCGCGATGTCCTCCAGTTCCTTGCTCATCTCCGGGTGCAGGCCGTGCGGCGCGATCTCGGCCTCGATCACGGACATGGTCTGCGGCACGGTGCGGTATTTCTCGAACACTTCCTTGAGCAGCACCAGCCCGGCGTTGGGGCTGCCCGGCAGTTCGGCCAGCGAGGGGAAGCCGTCGCCGTCCACGTGCGAGAACATCAGCCGGCGGCCGTTCTCGGTGGTCACGTCCGGCACGGGAATGGGCGGCAGGCGAAGCGCCTGCGTGAGGAAGGCGAAGGGGTCCACCACCCAGCGCGCGTAGTCGGTGCCCGGCACCTCCACCACGACGAAGGGGTCCACCACGAAGCCGCCCCAGGGCATGATCGCGCCGCCGACGAAGGACTGGCCGCGCTGGTCCTTGAACTCCACCAGCGAGCGGCCCGCCTGCACCGGCACGCCGTTGCGCATGACGGGCTCGAACTGCGCCCGGGCCGCCGGCTCCACCGCCATCTCGAAGCCCATCATCGGGTCCTGGACCACGGGCTTTTGCGTGCCGCGCGGTGGCAAGGCATTGCCCTGGATGCCCAGTTTGTCGTTGAGCTGGCGGTCCAGCGCGAAGCCGAAGTTGCCGAACACCGCCAGGGGCGTGCGCTCGGCCAGCCGGGCCTGCAGCCACTGGTTCATGGCCTTGGTGCGGGTCTCGGGCAGGAAGCCGGAGAACCACGTCACGATGCCCGCGTAGCGGTCCTGGTACACGCCGGCGGGCAGTTCGTTGCGCACGTCCGCATAGTCCACCACGTAGCCCATGTGGTTGAGCGGCATCTGCAGGAAGCGGTGGGCCGCGGCGTAGTTCAGCGCCGGGCTTTCGCCGCCGTAATAGACCACCAGCACCCGCCGCGGCACCACCTCGATGCTGCCGATGCCGACGGTGTGCACCTGGCTGTCCGTCACCCAGGGGATGAAGCCCAGGTCCTTGATCTTCTGCGCCGTGGCGCGCGTCAGCTCGCGGTCCGCGGGCGGCACGTAGTCGATGGCCAGCACCGGCAGGCCGTCGCGTTCGCGGATCGTGCGCAACTGGCCCAGCAGCCATTCGCGGTCTTCGGCCTTGACGGGCTCGTAGCGCTGGGCGCCGGCGTTCCAGCCCTGGTACAGCGACTCGGCCGCCACCATCTGGATCTTGTCCTTGACCCGGGGCACGATCTCGAAGCCCCGGTTCAGGATGAGCTTGATGCCGGGAAAGCGCTGGTGCAGCAATTCGATCACGCGCACGATGCCGGCCTGCTGCGCCGCCTCGTCGAACTGGTTGGCGAGCCGGTACGAGTCGAGCGTGTCCAGGAAAAAGCCGCGGTAGCCGCTTTGCCACAGCGGGCCGACCACACGGGAGGCGAAGAACTCAGGCCAGTCGGCCGGCGTCTGGTCGATCACCTCGGAATTCCAGGCGCCGTTGCGGGCCAGCTTCCACGCCGCGGGGATGTCGCTGTAGTAGGGACGGGACGACTGCACCTCCGCCACCGAGACGTAGGCATACAACTCGCTGCCGCTTTGGCGGTAGGCCACGGGGTCCTGGCCATGGCCGGGTTCGACCACCACGATGTCGAACACCTTCAGCTCCGACAGCGGGGCGGCCGGACCGTAGTGCAGCGCTACCGCTGGCGCAGCGGCCCACGCCCAGGTTGGCAGCACCAGGAATAGGCTTAAAAAACAACAGTCGAAGCGTGGTTGGCACAGCAGGCAAAGGTGGGAAGGCAAAAGAAGAAGCGGTTCGGATGCAGGTGACCTCGTTCGGATCATTGGATCGGCAGCCGTGGAAGCGGAGGGTGCTTCCATTGGATGTTGGTACTTATAGACACATTGGCATGGAAAAGGGAGATGGATACACCTTTGTATTAATAAAAACAATCGACACAATAGCTTTCATTTGCCCTGATTTCACACCGATGGCGGCGCCGGAGTTAAATACCAGGGCGCTTCGCTGTTGCAGGGTTGACGCACTGTCGTTTTTTGTGGTGCCGGGTTGAGGCCCGTTTCCAGGCTGGCACCACACAGGTACGCACGGCGGGCCGTTGGGTTTCAAAAAAGGAGAAATTTCGTGATCCTCGTCACAGGCGGGGCCGGTTTCATCGGCTCCCACACTTGCGTCGCGCTGGCCTCCGCCGGCATTCCCTATCTCATCCTGGACAACTTCGGCAACAGCCGCCGCTCGGTGCTGGACCGCCTGGCCCGCATCACGGGAAAGGCGCCCGAATGCATCGAGGGCGACGTGCGCGACGAGGCCCTGCTGGCGCGCATCTTTGCCGAGCACCCCATCGAGGCCGTGGTGCATTTCGCGGCGCTCAAGGCGGTGGGCGAGTCGGTGCGCCAGCCGCTCGCGTACTACGACAACAACGTGGCCGGCACCGTGGTGCTGCTGCGGGCCATGCAGAAGGCGGGGGTGCGGTCGCTGGTGTTCTCCTCCTCGGCCACGGTGTACGGCGAACCGGCCTCGGTGCCGATCCGCGAGGATTTCCCCCTGTCAGCCACCAACCCCTACGGCTGGACCAAGCTCATGATGGAGCAGGTGCTGGCCGACGTGGATGCGGCCGAGCCCGGCCAGTGGCGCATCGCGCGGCTGCGCTACTTCAACCCCGTGGGCGCCCACGAGAGCGGCCTGATCGGCGAAGACCCGCAGGACGTGCCCAACAACCTGCTGCCCTACGTGGCCCAGGTCGCCGTCGGCATGCGCGAGAGCCTGAGCGTCTACGGCGACGACTACCCCACCCCCGACGGCACGGGCGTGCGCGACTACATCCACGTGTGCGACCTGGCCGACGGCCACGTCGCAGCGCTGCGCTACCTGCGCGAGCACCCCGGCCTGCTCACCGTGAACCTGGGGACGGGCCGGCCCGTTTCGGTGCTGGAGATGGTGCGCGGCTTCGAGCGCGCGAGCGGCCGCCCGGTGCCCTACCGCGTGGTGGCGCGCCGGCCGGGCGACGTGGCCCAGTGCT
>NZ_BAAJYS010000326.1:0-3714 GCF_057543315.1 Acidovorax sp. KPB24-07 | reverse complement strand
CGGCAAGGGCGGCGTGGGCAAGAGCACCACCGCCGCCAACCTGGCCCTGGCGCTCGCGGCCGAGGGCGCCAGCGTCGGCGTGCTGGATGCCGACATCTACGGCCCCAGCCAGCCCATGATGCTCGGCATCGAGGGCAAGCCCGAAAGCGCCGACGGCAAGACCATGGAGCCGATGCGCAATCACGGCGTGCAGGTGATGTCGATCGGGTTCCTGATCGATGCCGACCAGGCCATGATCTGGCGCGGCCCCATGGCCACCCAGGCGCTGGAGCAGCTGCTGCGGCAAACCCACTGGAAGGACCTGGACTACCTCATCGTGGACATGCCGCCCGGCACCGGCGACATCCAGCTCACGCTGAGCCAGCGCGTGCCCATTACCGGCGCGGTGATCGTCACCACGCCGCAGGACATCGCATTGCTGGATGCCAAGAAGGGTATCAAGATGTTCGAGAAGGTGGGCGTGCCCATCCTCGGGATCGTCGAGAACATGGCGGTGCACGTGTGCAGCCAGTGCGGCCACGCCGAGCACATCTTCGGCGAGGGCGGCGGCCAGCGCATGGCGGCGGAATACGGCATGGCCTACCTGGGCGCGCTGCCGCTGGACATGCAGATCCGCCTGCAGGCCGACACCGGCACCCCCACCGTGGTGGCCGACCCCGATGGCGAGGTGGCCCGCATCTACAAGAAGATGGCGCGCGACGTGGCGGTCAAGGTGGCGCAGCAGGCCAAGGACTTCTCGTCGAAATTCCCCACCATCTCCATCAGCAAGACCACCTGAGGCGGCCGCTGCCGGACGACCGGCGGCTTCGCCTGCACTGCTGTCCTTTCTGCTTCCTGACAGCGCGGAAAAACATGTCGCGTTGTGTGCAATGTGTCTTGACGTAGCTCAAGCAATGCGCTGACACTGGATCGAGAACCCGTGCCAGGGTGGCGCGCGGACGTCGAAAAAGAGCACAGCAGAGAGGAGTGGCATGTCATCCACACAACCCGGTTTTCTGGACAAGGAACGCATCATTGCCGGTCCCGGCTTCAACCGGTGGCTCGTTCCTCCGGCGGCCTTGGCGATCCACCTTTGCATCGGCATGGCTTACGGGTTCTCCGTGTTCTGGCTGCCGCTGTCCAAGGCCCTCTCCACGGCCGGCACCGGCGCTGCCTGCCCCAAGGACATGAGCTTCTTCGCGGAGCTGTTCGCCTCCGGCTGCGACTGGCGCGTGGCCACGCTGGGCTGGATGTACACCCTGTTTTTCGTGTTCCTGGGCTGCTCTGCCGCCATCTGGGGCGGCTGGCTGGAGCGCGCCGGTCCGCGCAAGGCGGGTGTCGTGTCCGCGGTGTGCTGGTGCGGCGGCATGCTGCTGTCGGCGCTGGGCATCCACCTGCACCAGTTCTGGCTGATGATCCTCGGCTCGGGCGTCATCGGCGGGATCGGCCTGGGGCTGGGCTACATCTCGCCGGTGTCCACGCTCATCAAATGGTTTCCCGACCGGCGGGGCATGGCGACCGGCATGGCCATCATGGGCTTCGGCGGCGGCGCGATGATCGGCTCGCCCCTCGCGGTGGACCTGATGAAGCGGTTTTCCACCCCCACCGACGTGGGCGTGATGCAGACCTTCGTGGTCATGGCGCTCCTGTACTTCGTCTTCATGATGGCCGGCGCCCTGGGCTACCGCGTGCCCGCCACGGGCTGGAAGCCGGCCGGCTGGACCCCGCCGCCGCCCAGCGCCAACACCATGATCACGCAGCGCCACGTGCACGTGAAGCGCGTCTGGGGCATTCCGCAGTTCTGGCTGGTCTGGGTGGTGCTGTGCATGAACGTGAGCGCGGGCATCGGCGTGATCGGCATGGCCTCGCCGATGCTGCAGGAGGTGTTCGGCGGCGCGCTCATCGGCGTGCCGCAGAAGTTCGGCGAACTCGACAAGGCGCAGCTGGCGGCCATCGCCGCCGTGGCTGGCGGCTTCACCGCGCTGCTGTCGCTGTTCAACATCGGCGGCCGGTTCTTCTGGGCCAGCCTGTCGGACAAGCTGGGCCGCAAGATGACCTACGTGGTGTTCTTCGTGCTGGGCGGCCTGCTGTACGCCAGCATCCCCAGCTCGGCCGGGGCCGGCAGCAAGCTGCTGTTCGTGGGCGCGTTCTGCATCATCCTGTCGATGTACGGCGGCGGTTTCGCCACGGTGCCGGCTTACCTGGCCGATCTGTTCGGCACGCAGTTCGTGGGTGCCATCCACGGCCGCCTGCTCACCGCCTGGGCCACCGCGGGCATCCTGGGCCCGGTGGTTGTCAACTACATGCGCGAATACCAGCTGGGCCTGGGCCTGCCGCGCGAGCAGGTCTACAACCAGACCATGTACATCCTGGTGGGCATGCTGGTCATCGGCCTGATCGCCAACCTGCTGGTGCGCCCGCTGGCCGACAAGTGGTTCATGACCGATGAAGAGCTGGCGCACGAGAAAAAGCTCGCGCACGAGAAATCGCTGGCGGCCGAGGTGGGTTCGGGCACCGGGGCCGGCAGCTCCACCAGCCCGGCACTGGTGGCGTTCGCCTGGGCTGCGGTGGGCATTCCCCTGGCCTGGGGCATCTACAAGACCCTGGTGAGCGCGGCCAAGTTCTTCCAGTAAGGGCTGGGCACCATGGTGCTGCCAGGCTCCCTTCACCGGCGGATCAACGCCGCCGCGGCACGGTTCGCCGCCGAGCACGCGGGCCGCTTCACGCTCGAGCCACCGCAGGGTGGCGCCGCTCAGGCGCCGCTGCTGCGTTGCGCCGGGCGCCTGCTGAACGGCGACTTTTCGGTGGCCGACCGCTTCACCGCGCAGACCGGCGTGCGCGCCACCGTGTTCGCCCGGCAGGGCAACGACTTCGTCCGCGTCGCCACTTCGGTGCGCAAGCAGGACGGCGAGCGCGCGGTGGGCACGTTGCTCGACCGCTCCCACCCGGCCTATGCCAACCTGCTGGCGGGGCGCGGCTATGCCGGCTACGCCACGGTGTTCGGCCGGCAGAACATGACCCGTTACGACCCGGTGCGCGATGCGTCCGGCCACGTGGTGGGCGTGCTCTACGTGGGCCTGGATGTCAGCGAGATTCCCGCTTTGAACCTGGCGGGCCGGCTGGCCCTGCTGGTGCTGGCGGTGCAGTACGCGCTGTGGGCGCTGGCCTGGCTGGTGCTGGCGCCACTGCCTGCCAGTTGGGTAGCGGTGGTGGCGGGCCTGCCGCTGCTGGCAGCGGCGGCGATCTACGGCATGGTGCAGCGCGGCATTGCCCGGCCGGTGGCGCAGGGGCGCGCGGCGGCGCAGCGCATCGCCGCCGGCGACCTCACCACCCAGATGCATGTGGCCCGGCGCGACGAGGTGGGGCAGATGCTGCAGGCCATCAACGGCATCGGCGTGGGGCTGGCCGGACTGGTGGGCAACGTGCGGCGGGGCGCGGACGGGCTGCGCCTGTCCACCAGCGAGATCGCGGCCGGCAACGGCGATCTGGCCACGCGCACCGAGCAGCAGGCCGGCGAAGTCAACAGCGCCGCCTCGGCGCTGGAGCAGCTCACGGCCACGGTGGGGCAGAACGCCGAGCACGCCCGGCGCGTCAACGGGCTCATGGGCGCGGTGTCGCAGGCGGCCGGGCAAAGCGGCGCTGCGGTGGAGCGGGTGGTCGCCACCATGGGCGACATCCGCGAGGGCGCGCACCGCATCCGCGACATCATCGGCATCATCGACGGCATCGCCTTCC